>NZ_CAUVXO010000102.1:0-4101 GCF_963555865.1 Protofrankia sp. Cr1 | reverse complement strand
TGCCCGGGGTGGGTCGGACCCGGACAGGCCAGGGATGAAAAGCTCGGTTCACCTGCAGGCCTCCGCGTCCGGCGCGGATCTCGTCGCCGTCGGCCAGGCTCGGTGATACTTCCACTGGGCCGGGCCACGGGCCACGGGCCACGGGCCACGGGCAACGCGGAAGCCGGCGGAAGTCATTTGTACGGTTGAGCTCGAAGCCGTGGCCCGATGGGGGCGGTGCGGCGTAAAGGAGGAGGCGGGCGGTGACCGAGCGCAAGGGTGATCTCATGGACGCGGGGGACGCCGAAGACGCGCATGGTGCGGAACGTCCGCGCAGCAAGATTCTTCTAGTGGACGACCGACCTGACAACCTGATGGCCCTCGAGGCGA
Organism: Protofrankia sp. Cr1; assembly: GCF_963555865.1. NCBI lineage: Bacteria > Bacillati > Actinomycetota > Actinomycetes > Frankiales > Frankiaceae > Protofrankia > Protofrankia sp. Cr1. The sequence continues at coordinate 3,732 of NZ_CAUVXO010000102.1, read as the reverse complement.
TCCTGGCCTCGCTCGACCAGGATCTGGTCACCGCTTCCTCGGGCGAGGAGGCCCTAAAACGTCTCCTGGTGGACGACTTCGCGGTGATTCTGCTCGACGTCCAGATGCCCGGGATGGATGGCTTCGAGACTGCGCATCGGATCAAGCAGCGAGGTCGGACGCGGGACACCCCGATCATCTTCCTCACCGCGATCGACCGGGAGCCGCACCACGCCTTCCGCGGTTACGCGGTCGGCGCGGTCGACTACATTGCCAAGCCGTTCGACCCGTGGTTGCTGCGCGCAAAGGTCACGGTGTTCGTTGAGCTGTTCGAGAAGAACGAGCGGGTCGCCGAGCTTGCCCGGGCCAGGGTCCGGGACTTCGATCTGCTGACCGAGGTCGTCGAGCGACTGTCCGCTCTCGAGGTGGTGCTGGAGGGGGTGTCCCCTGGCAGGCCCGAGGAGACGATAGCCGCAGCCGCGGCCGAGGTACGCGGTCTGGTGACACGGTTGGCGCCGTTCGCCCGGCCCAGCGGCGCCGGAGTCGCCGGGTCCTGACCGGGCCCGGTCAGGACCCGGTCTACCAGGTGATCGACGAAGCCGGTGTCAGCGCACCGACCTCGTCGATCGATCGTCGATCTGTGATTACACGTCGGCGATCAGGCCTTCACAGCACCCGGCGTGCCGTCCTCGATGACCCACTTGCTGTGCAGGAACATTTCGGAGTCCTGCTTGGTGAAGTCCCGCACCGCCCGAAGCTCGGCGGTCCAGTCTTCCTGGGTGATCGTGGACAGGATGTACCCACGGTAGTCGGAGTCGAACATCTTGATGTGCGGGTTGTCGGGGATCGCCTTCCCGAGGATCGTCGGGAACGGGATGGGTAGCACGGTGCTGATCGACGTGCCGACCAGCTCGGTCGCGACCACGGGCGAGTTCGGGTCGCGGAAGTCGGTGTGCAGGTCGTTGATCAGGAACGCGTGGATGTCGCCGGTCAGGACTACCGGGTTGGACAGCTTGCTGTTGTACATGCCCTGCAGGACGGTGCGGCGCTCGGCCGCGTAGCTGTCCCAGAACTCGCTCCAGTACTGGACCGTCGGACTGGGATCGATGTCCAGCTGGGCCATCAGGATCTGCTGGGGGAAGACGTTCCACAGTGTTTTGGCGTTCTTGAATCCCTTCAGCAGCCAGTCACGCTGTGGCGCGCTCAGGATGCTGCGGGTCGGCTCCTGGTTCTCGGTGCAGTTGACGAACTGGCCGCTGCTCACGCCGTTGTCGTCGCATGCGTGCGCGTCGCGATACTGGCGGGTGTCAAGGACGCTGAACTCGGCCAGCTTGCCGAAACGCAGCCGGCGGTACAGCCGGTAGTCCTGGCGGACCTTGTTCGGCAGCGGCATGTTCTCCCAGTACGCCTGGTAGGCGGCATTGCGACGCACCAGGAACGCGTCCTGCGGGCTGTTGTCCTGATTCGTCTGGAAGGTGTAGTCGTTGTCGACCTCGTGGTCGTCCCAGGTCACCGCCCACGGGTGGGCGGCGTGCGCGGCCTGGAGGTCGGGGTCCGTCTTGTACTGGGAAAGGCGCACCCGGTAGCCGGCGAGGTCGTACGGCTCCAGATTGGCGTGCAGCCGGGACCGTCCGGGCTTCGGCTTGGATTCGTAGATGTAGTCACCGAGGTGGAAGACGATGTCCAGGTCCTGCTCGGCGATGTCCCGGTAGGCCCGGTAGTAGCCCTCTTCGAAGTTCTGGCAGGAGACGTGGGCGATCTTCATCGCGGGGATGTTCCAACCCGCGCCCGGAGCGAGGCGGGTATGCCCGATGGGGCTGCGGTAGCCGTCAATCTCGAACGCGTAGTAGTAGTCCCACGCCGGGAGCAGGCCCTCGACCTCGATGTGGAGGCTGTGCGCCCACTCGGGCGTGGCGGTTGCCGTGCCGGTGCGGACCACGTGGGTCATGGCCTCGTCGTCGGCGACCATCCACCGGACCTTGTAGTTGGCGTTGGGCATGCCACCGTCGGGGTCAAGCGGTGACGGAGCGAGCCTGGTCCACAGGACAACACCGTGTGACGTCGGCTCTCCCGAAGCCACGCCCAGTGTGAAGGGGTAGCTTTTGATCTTCGGTGCACTTATCCGCGCGGCCGGCAGCGACGCGGTCGCGATTCCGGCCGCGGACAGCCCGGACACCACGAGAAAACCGCGGCGTGCCAGGCTCGGGTTGATCGAATCAATAGAATCCATAGCCCCCTCCAAGACTCGAATGGTCTACCTACGGAATGGTGTGCAGGACGGCCTTCCCCACCGACCGGCAGCGGTTGGCCGTGGTCGACCCGGACGCTGGCGAGCTGGCCATCTCGGTGCTTCTCGGATTTCAGCATCGCGTGCTGTCCTGGTGGTAAACGGATCGAAAATCGTTAACAAAGGATTAATCAATGAAGGTGGGTTCAGCGAAAAAACTCTGCCGGGCGCGTACGATTGTTTTTATCTATGGATCGATTGAATGTATGAATATACGGGGACGGTCAACAAATTGTTGACCAGTAGCTTTTTTGTGGTGGCGGGGTGTGACGGCTTGGGCGCGGGAGGGTCCGACGCCGGTCGTCCGTGGCGCCCCGCACTCCTTGGTCATGATCCATATTGTGTGATCGCGCTGTCGGGGCGACGACGTGCTGATCGACGGTATGTGGATGTAGTAAGACGCGGATATTGCGCCTATAATCCGGGCGGATAAGTTGATCGTGGGCACGTTGATCGGCGTGCTGGTCCTGCTCTTGATCAGCATCGTGGCCGATGTTCGGGGGCGTTGTGGGATATCAGGTGGGAGTCGACCTGGGCTCGGCCAACACCGTGGTCGCTGTGGCCGACGACGGTTGGCCACAGGTGCTGGCGATCGGCGGCGGAACCGACATTCCGACCGTCCTCTACGCCGCGCCCGGCGGTGAGATACAGGTCGGCCGGGCGGCGCAACGCCGCGCGGCCGCCGATCCGGGCCGGGCCGCCCGCGGCTTCCCGCGACAGGTGGGTGATCCGACGCCCATCCTGCTCGGTGACGCTGCCTATACCCCCCAGGCACTGGTGGCACGTCTGCTCGGCTGGGTCGTCGCCGCGGCCACCCGGCTGCGCAAGGCACCGCCTGATCACGTGGTCGTCGCTCATCCGGCCAGCTGGTCGCAGTTTCGGTGCGATTTGTTCACCGAAGCCGTCGGCCAGGTCGATGCCGCAGTCCCCATCACGGTGTGCTCCGCTGCCGACGCTGTCGGCGCGCTGCTCAATCGTCGGGGAGCGGCGACCCCCGGGGCATTCATGGGCATCTACGACCTGGGCGCGGGCTCCTTCGAGGCCGCGGTGCTGGCCGCGATGCCCGCCGGATTCCAGATTGCCGGTACCCCGGCTGGGATCACCCGCGCCGGTGGCATGGACATCGATGAGATCCTGCTCGCCTATGTCCTGCGTACGTTTGGTGACACCGCGTCCGGTCTTGACGACACGAATCCCGCGACGGCCACGGCTCTGCGCCGGTTACGGTATGAGTGCGCCCAGGCAAAGGAGATTCTCTCCGAGGACGACGTGGTTGATATTCCGGTTGACCTGTCATCGCTGGGTCTGCCCCAGGCCGGCCGCGATGCCATGCCGGAATCCGTGCGGTTGACCCGCGACGAGTTCGAGGCCCTTATCCGACCGATGGTGGACGACACGGTCCGGGTGTTCGAGCGCGCACTTCGTTCGGTTCCGGCGACATCCGCGGACCTGTCAATGTTGCTCCT
>NZ_CAUVXO010000101.1:0-13571 GCF_963555865.1 Protofrankia sp. Cr1 | reverse complement strand
CGTCGACCTCTTGGTCTATCAAAATCCCACTCCGATCGTCGCAGTCCTATTCTGCTGCGCCGGCCGAACTCAGTTCGCCGGTACCTCACAATTCAAGCCGACCCAATCATTGTTCGACAGGATTGATCGGCGGAGACAACCAAATTCACGAACCTGGTCGGACACGAATAACGCCGCCCGTGACGGGCGGCGTTATTCGGCATGCTATTCATTCAGAAAATCCTAGCCACGGGCTGCCGACGGCACCTCGTCGATCGTGGCGTAGTCAACGGTCTCGTCGCTTCGCCGCAGCGTTTCCGGCTGGGTCGGACGGGGATGTGCATGCCGCTCGTTCTCCCGCATGCCCACCAGCGCGCACAACGCGGCGATCACGCCGATACCACCGCACACCGGCCAGACACCGTTGGCCAGACTCTGCCAGGCAAGCACGCCGAGAGTCGGCCCGAGTGCCAGACCGAGTCCAAATGTCGCGTAGTGCGCGCCGATGTACCGAGCCTTTACCGTCGCCGGGAACGTAGCCGGGTGTGCGAACATCGTCGGCCCATTGATCATCACACCGAAGACGAACACCACGGTGCTGAGAATGATCAGAACGACCGAGCGGGTAGCGAGTCCGTACGCGGCGAGACCGACGCCCATCAGCGCGGTACCAAAGGCACCCACGAGGTTCGGCCGCCAGTTCTTGACATAGAATGTGATCTTCAGCTCACACAGGACCACGGTGAGCGAGGACGTGGCGAGCACCACGCTGTACAGTGCGGCCGAATGCCCATCGGCGGTGATCTTGAGCGGCAGTGCGACCATGTACTGCACATAAATCATGGAACCGAGCAGTACCGAGGCCAGGAAAAGCAGGTAGTTGCGGTCACGCAACAGCACACCGTACGCGGACCGCTTGTCTTCGGTCGGCTTCTCCTGCGCCGCCGCGGCCGGCATATCCGGCAGGAAGGTGCGTGCGAGTACCGCGTACGCGAACGCGGTACCCGCATCAAGCCAGAAGAGCAGATCCCAGTTGAGCAGGATCAGCCCGGCTGCGATCAGCGGACCCAGTGCGGCGCCGATGTTCAGCGCCGTCCGCATCATCGAGAACGCCATGACGCGGTGCTCTTCGGGCATGAGCTCACTGAGCAGCACCGCAGCCGCGGGCCGGTAGGACTGGGTGACCAGGCCGGCCAGGGCGACGGCGGCGACCAGGAGACCGAAGCGCGCCGGACTGCTCAACCACGGAACGAGTCCTACGATCATGGATGAGGTCAGCATCGAGCCGGCGATGGTCGCCCGCGGACCGATCCGGTGGGTCAGCTCACCACCCAGCAGCGTGCCGCACACCGCGCCCACGCTGTATGCCGTCAGCGCGATGCCGGCCTGCTCGATGGAGAATCCGCGAACTGCCAGATACAGCACCAAAAATGTCTGTACAAATGCGCCCAACTGATTGATCAGTACGCCGCCCAGCAGGTACCTGACCGATGGCGGTGTTGCACGGATGGTCGCGAAAACTCCCGCTGGAGTATCCGCTTCTGTCGAATTCTTCGCTCTGCTCTTCTGCGCCATGACTCGATTTCAGCAGAAGCGCTCGTTGACCGGCAGTGTTGACCGAAATGAACAATCAATCCCCGGCCAAGTCGATTATCGGCTGAACATGCCGTTGATGCCGCCGAAGTCGAGGGATCCGTCGAGTTCGGTGTAGGTGCCCTTGGTGAGCAGCTCGCTGGCCGCACGCTGAGCGACGGAGTAGGCCGCCTGGCTGATGCCGGTGCCGACGCTCACTCGGCGCACGCCCGCCGACTCGAACTCGGCGATGGTCGGCGCGCCCGGCCCGACCATCACGTTAATCGGCAACGGTGACGCCTTCACCAGCGAGGCCACGACATCAAGGTCGATCAGGCCCGGCACGAAGAGGCAGTCCGCACCTGCCTCGGCGTAAACCGACGACCGGGCAAGCACGTCGGCCAACTGCCCCTCGGGCGCACCGACGTTGAACAGAAAGACGTCGGTCCGCGCATTGATCAACAACTCCGGTAGTCCCGACCGCGCCGCTGCGGACCGGCCGGCCCGCAGTCGCTCGGCCTGTGCGGCAGCGTCGAACAGCGGACCACCGGGAGCCTGCGAATCCTCGATGTTCACCCCGACCGCACCGGCACCGACGACCGCTCCCACTGTCGCCTCGACATCGTCGGGGCCGAGGCCATATCCCCCTTCCACGTCGGCGGTGACCGGGATGTCCACCGCGGCGACGATCCGCCGAACCTGCTCGATCATTTCGGCCCGGGTCAGGCCGTGCCCGTCGGGCCGGCCAACCGACCAGGCGATGCCCGCGCTCGTCGTGGCTATCGCCTGCGCGCCTGCCTGCGCGATCAGCGCGGCACTGGCGGCATCCCACGCGTTCGGCAGTATCAGCACCCCGCTGTCGTGCAGCGCTCGCAACGACTGCGCCCTGCCCTGTTGGATTTTCTCCACCATGCTGCCTCCCCTTTCAGTCACATTTCAGTCACATCACGACGTCGTGCCGGCTGAGCTCACAGCGTACTCGCGCGGCCACGGGCGGAAGCCGCACTGCTCCTCTTATCCGGCCTATCCCGCCGATCTGGCCGATCCGGCGCGCAGCTCCAACGTGGCGCACTTGACGCTGCCGCCGGCCTTGAGCAGTTCGGACAGGTCCACTCCGATCGGCTCGAAACCGTGCTCGCGCAACTGGGCGATCAGCCCGGTGGCGGCCTGGGGCAGCACCACGTGCTGTCCGTCGGAGACGGCGTTGAGGCCGAACGCCGCGGCGTCACCGTCGGATGCCGTGATGGCGTCCGGGTAGAGCTCTTCGAGCAGCCGGCGGCTGTCTGCGCAGAACGCCCTCGGGTAGTACATGACCGTGTCGTCGTCCAGTACGGCGAGCGCCGTGTCCAGGTGGTAATAGCACGGATCCACCAGCGTCAGCCCGACCACCGGCACACCGAAGAACTCCTGGGTCTCGGTATGGGACACCGCGTTGGTCCGGAAACCCGAGCCGGCCAGAATCCGCGATCCGGCAACCAGGTAGTCGCCCTCGCCCTCATTGATCCACTGCGCCTGCCGGACATCATGATATCCGTTTTCCCGGAACCAGCGCAGGTAGGCGGCGGACTCCGGGCAACGGTAGGTGTGACGAAAGCGCGCGACGAGCACCTGGCCGTTCACGACGGTCGCCCCGTTGGCCGCGAAGACCATGTCCGGCAGGCCGGGTCGTGGTTCGAGCTGTTCCACCCGGTGGCCCAGGTCGAGGTAGAGATCACGCAGCCACTCCCACTGGGCGACGGCGACCTCGGTGAAGGTTGGCTTCCGGGGATCCATCCATGGATTGATCGAGTACTCGACGTCGAAATACGTCGGTCTGACCATGAGATAATGTCGTCGGGTTGCTGTACGTCGCACGCTGTCCTCCACATCGCAGTCGGGCGTCTTTCCGATACCTGGTGAACGCATATGCCGGCACCCGCTGGTCGCCGTCCGCCGTCCCCGGTGAGACCGGTCTGCGTTTCCTGCCGGACCGTTATGCGCAGATAACGGCTTGACTGATTCGTGAATCAGTCAAGCCGCGCGTGACGTTGACCGGAAGAATAGCTGGACTCGAACAATCAATGTTGGACGCGATGACCGGCGCGGGCCGCTCTGCGTCCCGTTGCACATCCATGGCGAACACGCTGACCAACCTCGGTACGCGGTAGCGCCCGGCGGCATTGGCCCGCCGCAACAAGCCGACGTTCACCATCGACTCCAGCAGTTCGTCCGCCGACTCGACCGGTATGCCCGTGCCAGCGGCGACGCCGATCGCCGTCGTCCATCCGGCCTCATGCAGACCGAGGTGATGGACCACCGCCCGCCCTGCCGGCGACAGCAGCTGGTACGCCGAGGCGAACCGGTCCCGCACGTTCACGTCGCCGATGCTGAGCCTGTCCAGCGCGACGCCGCGGTCGGCGAGTTGGCTGGCGGTGTAGGCGATGGTCCACTCCGGCCGAGCTGCGATCCTCCTACCGATGATGTTGACGGCGAGCGGCAGATCCCCGCACAGCTCAGCGATGGCATCGGTGGCGTCATACTCCGTCCGCACCCGTGCCGCGCCGGCAAGCCGGCCGATCAATGTCACCGATTCCGTCCGGGTGAACGTATCCAGATCGATCCGGTGCATGTCGTCCAGCCCGAGCAGTCGCGCCCTGCTGGTCACCACGACCTGGCTGTGCGCGGCCTGTCCCAGCAGCGGCCGGACCTGGTGCTCGTCCCGGACGTTCGCCAGTAGGACGAACAGCCTGTGCTGGGCGAGCAGCGATCGATACAGACCGAGCTGCTGCATCGGGTCGCCCGGCACGAGATGAACGGGCACTCCCAGAGCATGCAGAAAACCGCGCACGATATTGTCGACGCTGCCTGCGGACTGCTCGCCGCCGTCGCGGCTGTCGAGATCAGCGTAGAGCTGGCCGTCCGGGAACCCGGCGGACACCGTGTGGGCCAGTCGGAGCGCGAACGCCATCTTGCCGCTCCCGATCGGCCCGCTGACCAGCAGAGGGACCCTGACCTGTCCGGCAAGGCCGATCAGCCGGGACGCGTCGGCCAATGCCTGCGCGCGGCCGACAAAGGTGCTCAAGGCCATTGGCAGTTGAGCGGGACGGGCGACCCGAGTCACCGCATCCGTGGCCCCCTGCACCCCGGTCAGGTGCAGGGGGCTGTCAGCCGACGAAACAGCCGGCACCCGGCCGTCCTGGGGTCCGGACGCCATGGCGGCTTGCCCGGCGATGCTTCGCCAGCGCCGTTCCCAGGCCTCGCGATTTCCACCGCATGCGGACACGAACGCCAGCGTCACCGCAAGTGTGGGCAGCCGATAACCACTGGCTGCGCTGGACAGTACTGATGGCGCGAACAACGCAGTGCGTGCGAGCTCCCGGTAGCTTGGATTGCCTGCCCGATTCCGCAGCGCACGCAGATCATGAGCGAACGCGGCGATCGGACCGCTGGTCGCGTCCAACGGTCTCTCAGGTCTACCCATACCAAATCACCCCTGGGGCGTGTTTCGAAAGTCGTCTGCCGGACGCGTAAGGCTCGGGCTGCGGCCCGCCGCACCGAGGTCCGCGGGTTGCCCGGTATCCTGTGCCGGTCGGCGCTGGACCTGCGCCCCTGGTCGCCGGTGGGTCGAACAGTGGACCCGACCACCTCGCCCGGGCACTTCCACCTGCTCTCCGCCGACGAACAGGAACGTCCGCTGATCGTCGTGCTGCGTGGCTCATCATTCGGGAGGCTTCATGGATCGCTTCACGTATCGCGACGGCGTGCTGTACGTGGAGGACGTCGCCGTGGAGGACGTCGCAGCCCGTTTCGGTACCCCGGTCTACGTCTACTCCCACGGCACTCTTGTCACGCACCTGCGGCAGGTGGCCGACGCCTTCGCTGAACTCGCGCCGCTGATCTGTTTTTCGGTCAAGGCGTTGAGCAACGTCCACCTCCTGCGGGATCTGGCGCAGGCAGGAGCGGGTGTGGATGTGGTGAGCGGCGGCGAACTCTACCGGGCACTGCTGGCCCAGGTGCCCGCCGACCGCATCGTCTTTGCCGGCGTGGGCAAGTCCGACGACGAACTGCGCTACGCGGTGCGCTCTGGCATCCGCTGCGTGAACGTGGAGTCCGACGGCGAGATGAGGGCACTTGGCCGGGCGGCCGCCGAATGCCGGATCCAGGCGGGAGCCGCGGTACGGGTCAATCCGGACGTCGCAGTGGGTTCGCGCACCCCGGCCAAGACGACGACCGGACGTCGCGGCGGCAAGTTCGGAATTGATCTTGAGCAGGTGCGCGACGTGTACCTGCTTGCTGTAGATCATGAATGGCTGCGGCCGGAAGGCCTGCATTTCCATCTCGGATCTCCGATCTTTCACCCGGAGGCCTACGGGGAGGCCGTGGACAAGGTGCTGGCTGTCGCCGAGAAGCTGATGGCCGATGGTGCCCCGGTTCCGGCGATAAACATCGGTGGCGGTTTCCCTGCGGACTATGATGGATCCGGCGTCCCGGATTGGTCGGACTTCGCCGCCGTGATCACACCGAAACTACGCTCCTTCGTGGCCGCCGGCGGCAGGGTGGTGCTGGAACCGGGTCGCTCGATCGCCGCCAACGCCGGTGTGTTGCTGACCCGGGTGCGCTACCTGAAGACTTCCGGCGTCCAGAACGTCGCGATTGCCGATGCCGGAATGAGTCACTTGATCCGGACCGCCTTCTACGACACGTTTCATTTCATGTGGCCGGTCCGTCCGCGAGACGGCCTGTGCCCGGTGAGCCGTACCACCTACCATGACCAACCGGGCCTCCGGCGATATGACGTCGCGGGTCCGCTGTGTGAGTCCAGTGACTACCTTGCCAAAGACCGGCTCCTTCCACCGCTGGCGGCCGGGGATGTTCTCGCCGTGTTCACCGCCGGCGCTTACGGCATGACGATGGCAAGCCACTACAACAGCCTTCCCCGCCCGGCGGAAGTGCTGGTCGACGGTGGAGGAGTCCGGCTGATCCGGCGACGTGAAACCTACGAGGATCTCGTCTGCGCGGAGGTCGAGACCGGGTCGGCCATGTCGGCGAACCCCGCATGACCCGCCGGGTCCACGCGACGGCCTGCGAGATTCAGACCCGATACGAACTCTCGCGGTTCGGATCAGAAGTGAATCCGGCGGCTGCCGGGCGTAGCCCGATAGCGGATACTCCACTGGCTGCGCCGGATGTACGTACGCTGAAGCCACCGGTCCTGGCCGTCGTAACGGGGTGTGAACTGCGATCGGGCGTGCAGGCCCTTGCGATTATTGATCAATAAGGCTTGGCCCGGTCGCAGGAAAACCTCGTGCGCCGTCTCCCGGCACGCCGCCTGCAGGCGATCGAGAGCTGCCTGCCCAGCGCTTGTCATCCCGCGCACGCCGTTCGCCGATACAGAGATTTCCGGAACGGCATCCGGACCACTGATTATCGGAACCGGCTCGGAAAGCGTGTCGACGCCGCCGGCAACGTCGCGAACGTAGCTGCCGGGGGCGTTGAGCCGGAAGACCGGGCTGCGTAGGATCTCCAGCGATGTCGCGTCCAGCGCCCGGGAGACGTCCCGGGCGTCAGCGTAATACGTACGTGCGATGCCCTGATGATCGGCACGGACGCAGATCAGTACCAGGAAGTCCGGATTACTGAGGTCGTAGCGGCCGATGGCGTCGTAGACGATGTCGTTGTGGAAGTTGAGGAAGGTGGTCGAACTCTGGTTGGTCTGGGTGGCCGCCCCGGTTCGGACCGGGATCACGTCATGGATCAGACGGCCGTTCTTCTCGGTGAGAAAACCAACCGGCTCACCAAGCAGACCGCTGAGCCCGAGCAGGACCCCTTCGGTGACAAAGCTGCTCTTCTCACGGCTCGGACCGCCATCGGTCGGTGTCGCCGGCACGTTCGCATCGACCGGCAGATTGCGGACGACGCTCACGCCTGAGGTGTCCGAATGCCGACCGAAGTCCAGCAGCTGCTGGAGGAGTGCGACCGGCAGACCGGCAAAGATCTGGTAGCAGCGAGCCATCGCCCGGTCGATGTTGCGGGTCGGGTCAGGAAGCGCGGCAAGTTCTCGTGCCATAATGTCGCGGATGGCGTCCGGCAGGACGACCTCGCAGAGCGTGCGACTGGGAGCGGTAGCGGTAGCGAAGCCGTCGTTGATGATGGTCATGGCGAAACTTCTCCTCCTGAGGGCTCAGCTGCACGAGAGATCGGGAGATTCGGGACAGCTACAGCGGTTCACCCGGAACTGAGCGCAGTCTCCGGCGAAGTGGCGAGGTTCTCGTGCAACTTCTGGGCAAGGCGCACGGCCTCGTCTGCTGTCTGCGCCACATGAATCTGGCTGTTGCTGCCGCTCAGCTCGACAACGGGTATACCGTCGACACGTGCATGCGGCAGCGAATGCCGGCGCTGGAACATATCGATGTCGAGATAGCCGCCGATCACCCCGATGCAGGGGCTGTCGGCGAACCGGATGGCTTCCACACCCTGGGCGTTGAAGATGCGATGCGTCTCGTCGGCCTGTGTGTGGTTGGCGTAGCGCAGCACAGTGGACCGAAGGTTGACTATCACCGCGGAGACGGCCGCGCCGGCCTCGCTGATGGTGCTGCCGATCGGGAACGGTGCCTCGTTGGACCGGCAGAGGATGGTGACGTTGTACTGCTCGGCCAGCTGCACCGCCCCGCGGTGCAGCACCTTGGCGCCGTGCAGGGACATCGATCGGGCGACACCGTATGCAACGTTGGGCAGCAGTCGGGCTCCGGCGACGAGGTTGGGATCGGCGCTGTAGATGCCGTCCACGTCAGAGTAGATCTCGCACCTGTTCGCGCCGACGGCGACGGCGGCCGCGACTGCAGACAGATCCGAGCTGTTTTTCCCCAGCCAGGTGGGACAGTGGGCAGCGTCCACCGCTTGACCGCCGGGGATTATCACTGTTTCGTGCTCCACCAGAGCCTGAGTCAGCGGCACCGGGTCGATATCTTCCAGCCGGGCCCACATGAAGCTGCTGCCTGTGGTAAAGCCGAGCTGGTGGCCCGCAAGTACTGTGGACCGGCATCCTATCCTGAGCAGGGCCGCGGACAGCAACTGGGCACCAACCGTGTCAGCGAGGGTGAGGAGTCCCGCCACAGAGGCGTCAGCCGGGTGAGGATTGACCTCGCGCAACAGCTCGCGTAGCTTCTCGGTCTCGCCGGGCATCGCACTGACCACCACGGCCAGCGGTCTACCGTCGGCCTCAATGCGTTCGGCGAGGGTCTCGGCCAGACGTCGGTATGCCTCGGCGGTACGGAAGCTGGATCCGCCGAATTTCAGGACCGCGGGGCGGGTCACAACGTCCCCCTTTCAATCATTGCCTCGGCGATCTGGATGGCGTTGAGGGCGGCGCCGATCCGGACGTTGTCAGCCACGATCCACAGCCAGAAGCCCCGTGGATTATGCTCAGCCACCCGGATTCGGCCGACGTGAACATGGTCGGGACGGGTGGTCGCGGTGCGCGGTGTCGGGAACGCGCCCATCATGTCCTTGTCATGCACGGCCACCTCAGGCAGCGCCGCGAGGCGTTCGACGAGCTCGGTGCGATCAACCGGGTTGTTGCACTCGATCCAGGCAGCCTCGGAATGGCAGTTGGCCACCGGTACACGGACACAGGTGGTGGTGACGTCCAGATGCGGCAATCCGAGAATCTTGCGGCACTCCTGGAGCATCTTCTGCTCCTCAAACGTAAAACCGGAGTCCAGCAGCCTGTCGATGAATGGCACGACATTGAAGGCGAGTGAGGGAGTGAACTCCTGCGCCGGCCCCAGATCGCGACGATCCGTCAGAGTCGCCTGGCTGGCCGCGTAGAGTTCAGCGATTCCGGAGTGCCCACGACCCGAGGCGGCCTGGTAGGTACTCACCACCGCCTGGCGGATGCCCCAGCGTTCCTGCACCGTACCCAGCAGCCGAACCAGCGGGATCGTCGAGCAGTTGGGGTTGGCGACGATGCCGCTGTCAGGACGGCGGCTCAGTTCATGGGCGTTGATCTGCGGGACGATCAGCGGAGTGTGGGGGTCCATCCGGAAGGCGCTGGTGTTGTCAATCACCAACACGCCCTTGTCAACCGCAGCGGGCACGAACGTCTCACTGACCGAACCACCGGCTGAGAAGAAGGCCACATCGACCTGCGAGAAGTCGAAGCTCGCCAAGTCCTGGACCTGGTAGGCACGGCCGTCAACGGCCAGTTCGCGACCTGCCGAGCGGCCGGACGCGATCAGGTGGACAGCGCGGTAGCGGAAGCCGCGCTCCTCGATCAACTGGATCAGGGTACTGCCGACGACGCCGGTGGCACCGACGAGCGCTACCCGGGGAGCCGCGGAATCAGCCACGAGAGTCATCGATTCACTCCAGCGGTTGCGGTCGGCGCGGCTGCGGAAGCAGTGGCGAGAGGAAGCTCGACGAGCTGGGCGGCGGCACGACGTGGGCCGATCCTCCAGCCGAGGTTGATGCCGAGGCTGGCGGCAATGATCAGGGGAATTCCCAGTGCCTGCAGCGCGCTGACGTGGTGCCCGTAGACCGCCCAGTCGCCGAGCATCGCGACGGCCGGGTAGACGAAGGCCAATACCGCGATCTTGCTGGTGGGAAGCTTCTGGAACGAGGAGTACATCAGGATGTACATGAGACAGGTGTGGATCACGCCGATACCGACCAACCAGGCCCAGCCTGTGCCGATGCCCGACATCTGGTGGAAGTTGGTGAAAGGCGCCAGCAGCGGGATGCCGACGATGACCTGGACCAGCGCGATCAGCTGCGGGCGCACACCGGACAGCCGCTTGGCGATGATGGTGGCGAACGCGTAGAAGACGGCGGCCAGTAGCGCCTGCCCGATTCCGGTCAGGTAGTGAGTACCGTTGGTGAAGTCCGCCGGAGTGATGTCGGCAACCAGGATCAGTCCGCTGAAGGCGACAGCGAACCAGCCGCACTTGACAGCCGTGATCTTATCGCGAAACAGCAGAGCACCGAGGAGTACGACATAGAACGGCTGGGTGTGATAAACGACAGTCGCCACCGAGATCGAGGTCGATTTGTACGCCTCGAACAGCAACGCCCAGTTGAACACGATGAAGACGCCGCCGAGGGCAGCCAGCGCCAGCTTCTTCAGAGTGAAACCGTGATTTCTGAACAATCCATGAACCGAACAGTAAAGACCCAGCGCGATGGCACCGAACACGCAGCGAAAGAAGACCACGTTAAACGGGGATGCGCCGGACTCGATGACGAAGATGCCCAGCGTTCCGGAGAGCATCATCGCCAGGGTCAGTTCGACGGCCCCCGTCTTCTCCCGACTGGCCGACGGCTTCAAGGTATTCATATCGGATGTTTCCCTTCATGACGGTGCCCAGGGTCCCGGGGGGATTGCCGGAACAACTTGCGGCCGATGAGTGGTGACGCGCGTACCCGCGGTGCGGCAGTGCGGACACGGCTGTAGAAATACGATGTGCGGTTTTTTACTGATCAGTGCAGCGGGAGAGCGTAGTGTAGGCCACCTCGGGTCCACAGCTCATTCATGCCGCGGGGGATGTCGAGCCCGGACGACGGCCCGAGATTGCGGTCGTAGATGTCGCCATAGGTGCCGACCGCAGCCAACACCCGGCGGGCCCATGCTTCATCCAGGCCGAGGTTCGGCCCGTTGACGCCGGCAGTGCCGGCAACGGCATCCAGCGCCGCTGCACGCCCCACCGTGGAGGCCTGCGCCGCCGCGTGCTCAGCGGCGAACAGGAAGTTCAGCACCCAGCGGCACACCCGAAACCATGCCGGGTCGTCGTCGCGGACGGCCATCGCCATGGGCTCCCGGGAGATCATCTCTGTCAGAATGCGATGGGCGTCGGCGTCGGGCAGTGCGGCCCGTTCACCGGCCAGGGCCATCCGGTCGAGCACGTAGGCAGCGCATTCGCCATGGACGTACCCGGCAAGGGCATCGGCCGGAGTCGCGTACGTCACCGGCTGCACCGATAGGCCGCGCGAGCCATACCAGGCGTTGAGGTTGGCCGCGCTGGTTGTGCCCGCCTGGATGGCCAACCGACGCCCGGCGAGCTGTTCGGGTGTGTCAAAGCCGTCGGCCGCGCGAACCAGGAAGCCTTCGCCGTCGTAGGCGATCACCCCGGGAAACAGCACCGATCCGCCGGCCTCCCGGCCAAGCGTCCACGAGAGATTACTGGTGACCAGGTCTGCGTCGTCACCGATCAACCGGTCCAGCCGCCGGGCCGGATCGGTCGGCAGCCAGGTCACCGCCGTGGCGTCCCCAATCGTCGCCGCCGCGACCGCCCGGGCGATGTCGACGTCCAGTCCGCTCCAGAGCCCGCCGGCTGTCTGGAAGGACAGTCCGCGGATACCACGGCTGACCACGGTGCGTAAAGTGCCCGCCGAGCGGACCGTCTCAAGCGTCGGGACGACTGCCGTGGCGATGCTCATAGCAACCTCCTGACCGAGGAACCCACGAGTTGCTCGCGGTCAAAACGCCGCTCGTTGTAACCAAGCATGTCGACCAGCCCGCGGGCGGTGAGGCGCTGTGCCGTGCATTCATCCTGATATGTACCAGTCAGCGGTAGGGCGCCGGTATCGGACCAGACGAGCTGACCGCGGTGGTCGATGCGGGCCCGGGCGCGGTTGGCGTTGTCGCGGTGCAGGCAAAACGGCACATCGAGATGGCCAGAGGCGAAGGCCTCCAGCAGCGCCGATCCCACGTCGCTGCCCAGCTGAAGGGTCGTAGTGATCAGTAGTCGGGCTTCGTCGAGGATCCCGGTGTCCGATGGCGGCGGGACCGGGGCCCGAGAGGCTTCGTCCTCCGCGACGGCGGCGGCAAACTCGAGCGCGGCGACATTCTCCCCGATGGACGGGATGCGCATCGCCTCCGCCTGAGTTTTGACGATCAGCCGTTCGGTGCCGCTGCGGACTGCCAGCCGGGCGCTCTCCTCCAGAATCCTGAATGCCCCGACGGGAGTACGCGGGAAAACCCCCATATATGTATAAAGAACGACATGCCAATTCAGGTCGCCAAGCCATTCCCCGGCCAGCGAGCGCAGCGCGGCAAGCGCCTCCAGGTCCTGGCCGGGATGGGTCTGCTGAGCGTAACTGAGGGAGATGTCACGCAGGCCGTGTTCTCGGAAGAAAAGCCCCTCCAAGATGGTCAACGCAACGAGCATGCCGGGCGGACACAGCTGCCCCAGCATGCATCCGCCAAAGCTCTCCACATGCATTGGCTCGTCCATCCCTGCCAGCAGCTCGCAGCAGCGCGCCCAGGATGCGACCGCCTCGCGCAGCGGTACCCGGCTGTAGGGCAGGCAGTACGAAACCGGACCGCCCTCGGTGGCGTCCGCCCCGGCTGCGACCAACGCCGCAAACAGTTCGTCAGGGATCGCCGAGCCGTGCCGGACCTGGACGGGGAAGTCATCATCGGCCAGCCCGAACAGCATCTGACGAGTGGTCTCGGCGCCGTGCGTCACCAGTGGGAAGCCATTGAGATCGTCTCCGGCGTGCAACGCCTGCCGGGCCGATTGGTGATCGTTTACTCGAGTGTAGCTATCCACCGTGATAGTGCCGACAGTTGTACAACGAGCCGCCCGCACAGCTTCCAGACCGGCCCGCATCCTGGGCACCGGACCGAATCCCATGCGTGGCTGGACAATCAACCGGCCGTCACTCGCCGCCTTTTGAACGAAACGCGAGAAACGACCGCTGCGGATTGTCGTCCACGGCGGAGTATCACCAGGCGGAGTATCACCAGGCGGTGTCATCTTCGGCTGCATCAGGCTTCTCCTTCCCGGACGCCCGCCAGCTCGGCCCTCGGCCGGGCTGTGGGGACCGACAGAAATTTCTCGAATTCTGTGAGACCGGCGTCGGCCTCGAAGACGCCGTCGAAACCGTTGGCCACCAGCTCGGCGTCAAAACGGGTGTTCTCCGCACCGTGGACGCCGAGTTTTCCACCGATCACCACTCGCAATGAGGCAAGTTCTTGATCACTGCGTATTTTTCGTATGAGCCGAAGGCCGTCGAGATGCCCGTGTCCGTTGACCGTACTTACC
>NZ_CAUVXO010000100.1:10617-14477 GCF_963555865.1 Protofrankia sp. Cr1 | reverse complement strand
CGCAGGCCGGGCCGGAGCACGCCGGTGTCGGCGCGTCCTGGCCGCAGATCCGACCCCGAGTACAGCACTCTCCCTATGGACCCACGCATCAGCGGGGATGAAGGCGTCGAGACGACGACGACAACGGGAGGCCACCATGGGCAACTGCGAGGTTTGCGGCAATGACTACGAGATGAGCTTCGAGGTTCACGCCCAGGGCTCAGTACACACGTTCGACAGTTTCGAATGCGCGATCCATTCGATGGCACCGATCTGTGACCACTGCGGAGTGAAGATCTCCGGGCATGGCGCCCAGACCAACGGGCAGTTCTTCTGTTGTGCCCACTGCGCCCGGGCAGCAGGCAGAACAGAACTTCGCGACCACGCATAGGGGCTGTCCGGTGGATATTGGTCGATGCGGGCGATGATCCATCGGACAGGTCCTGGAGACCCTCGGTACCGAAGGGCGTGCGGAAAAAGAAATGATCGCACGCCCTTCGGCCGCTCCAACCGCCTATTTCGGTCGGCTGTAGGACGCGACGTCGGCACTCTCGATCGGGCCGTTCGCTATCGCGATGCCACCGGGCACGTCCGCGGCCCGTCCGACGTAACTCGCCTTCGTCGGCGACACACCGAGTTGCGAATAGTCCACCGGTGGGACCAGACCGCCCGTCTCGACCTGGGCCATGCTGCTCTTCGCGGCGAGCAGACCTTCGCGGGTCAGATCGCCGTTACTGCACGCCTTTTCCAGAATTTTGTCCATCACCATGGCCTCGGCCCAGCCGTCCACTGCGCCGATACCGGGTGACCGCTGATCATGGGTGGCGGCGAAGGCGTCACGTATCTCCCTCGCGCTCGGCTCCAGAAAGCCGACCGACGGCAACGCCAGGTAGAGGTTCTTCTTCAACGCCGGCCCGGCGGGGCCGGTCAGCAGGCTGGGGGCGAAGCCCACATTGCTGGCGAGAATCGGCACATCCAGCCCCAGCGCACTCGCGGCGCTCGCCACCGACGCGGTCTGTGCCGGTGTACCGGTGAACAGGATTGCGCTGACCTTCCTGGCCGCGAGCGCGGTCACCACAGAGGTCATGTCGGTCCTGTTCGGGTCGATCTTCTCCTCGACCAGAGAAAGCTGGTGCTGCCTGGCCATGTAGGCCGAACCCAGCAACGCGCTCCTGCCCAACTCGTTGTCGTGATAGATGTGACCTATCGTGCCACCAGGGCTGATCTTTTTCTGCCCGAGCAGATAGTCAATCCCATTGATCATCTGGATGTCGTAGGTTGCACCGACAAGCGTGTAGTACCTGTTGTCCGTAAGAGCCGGCGCCCACGTCTCCGCCATTGTCATCATCTTATCGGATTCGATCAGCGGGCTGAGCTTCGCTGCCATCGGCGAACCGAGCAGCTGCTCGATCGCGAGGACCTTGCCCTTCATCCCGCCATAGAGCTCCACGGCACGGGCGGTGTCATACCCATGATCTTTGATGTCAAGTACGACACTGTAGCGATTGCATACTCCGCCAGTCGAGTTTCGCAGGTCCCAATAGAGCTGCTGCGCATCGGTCAGATCCTTCGCAAGGCCTTTGAACGCCCCCGACAAATCGGTGAGTACACCCAGCGTAATGGCGTCGCCCGAGACACCCACACCGGTTTTGATCTTACCGCCGGCTTCATGTGTCGCATCCGAAGTCTCGCTGCTCGTCGCCGTTTCCGTGCCACAACCCGCACCGGCGAGGACGAGTACGCCGGCAACAAACAGGGATACCGCACTCCGACGCCCCAATAAGATCATATTCTTCCGTCCCGACGCAAGGACCTTCCGGTCTGCGCGGGTGCACAGGGAAGCCACCACAACACGCATGGACGCACAGCGAGCCGGTCGTCGGTTTGACACTTCGACACCGGCTTGTCCGGTTTCAGTACAATAAATACAAGATGCGCGTTCGGCAAACAGGGCAGACTCCTGAAAGCGATATATAACAGGAAAGCAGAATGGGCGCTATTGCTACCACAGGCGCCCCGCAGAGCTCAAGCTCGGCAGTCGTGAGAGTATGATCATGAAATGTCCCGTGGCGCGGCAGGGAGAGACGCGGCGCGTCTGCTGGCCATCCGAGTGGCGAGCGCCAACGGCAGCTGGGCGCTGAGACCGCCAGCCCGCACGAGCCGGCGCGGATCTCGTCCCGGAACGACAACGGTCCGGAAGGCGCCATCCCGGTTTCGGGGAACCTCCCGGACCTACCGACGGGGCCGTGTCACGGCGCGAGCAGCGCGGAAACGCTGATCATCCCAGGGACAAGAGAGCACGTTCTGCAGCCCTGCGGTGGTGGAGATCTTCGACTGGCAGACCGCCTCGCCTTCCAGTCGAAGATCCTAAAGACGCCTGGACGTACCAGGGCGCCCCCACTGTCAGCGGCCTTGACACATCGGAAGAACAACTGTTGCCCACACTTGAGACAACCGCCGTACCGACATCCCCCTCGGTCCTAGCCTGATCACATCTCAAGTAGCCGGAGATCCCCGAACAACCAACAACTCGTGAATTCCAGAACTTATCGACCAAAACGGCAGGGCAAGGAGAATCCGATGCATCCGATCGCACCGGCGTGGAGCTATACCTCGCTTCCCACGGATGGGACCCCCTTGAGGAGCGCGCGGACCTCCGCCTCCCGATAGCGGCGGTGGCCGCCAAGGGTGCGTATCGAAGTGAGCTTGCCCGCCTTGGCCCACCTGGTCACGGTCTTCGGGTCAACTCGGAACATGGTTGCCACTTCGGCGGGCGTCAGCAGCGGCTCAGCGTCCGGTGTTCTCGTCGTCATTGTGTTGGCCTCCCGTCACAGAGCGTTGCTCCGTCCCATACAGATCGTGCATCCTTCGGGGGCATTTCGGACATGGCACGTCAGGACCATCTGCTGACTAGTCACACGACGTCCGAAGCGAGCAACCACGCTCAGTTAGTGGTTGCAAACCATCAGCTTGCCGACTCCCGTGCCTGAACCGGTCTCCACCGGTTCAGGACCCGTTCATAGGCCACGACCGCCACATCTGTTCGCCCTAGGCGTAATGCACTGAGGGCCTCATCAAGGTCTTCGACCGACGTGTCGTCACGCAGAGCGTCGTCATCGAGCAGATCCACGAGTCCGCCGTAGTCGAGTTCGATCCGGCTGTGTGGGTGGAAGTCCGCCAGCCACTGTCTGATCTCGGCCAGACCGTCGACGCCCGGTGAGTCCGGAGCGACGCGACGCAGCATCTCCAATGCCTCCAGCGCCTGTCCGACCCGCCGCTGGGCAAGGCTCAGCGACGTCCGGTAGGACAGCGACCGGTCGGCGCTGTCACCGGTGACCAACAGGCGCTCCGAGGGATCGAACAGGACGAACCACGGTGGCGGCACCATCCAGGTGCAGGTCTGGACGTAGACCTTGAGATCCGGGCGGCGGGTCCGCCAACGGTCGAGCTCGGTCTCGGCCGGGTCTGCGAGCCGTCGCGGGATGAACGCCTCCGCCACCCGATCCGGCAACCCACCGCGAAACTCCATCGCCGCCTGCCACACCCGCAGCTGGGTGTACCAGGGGCAGACGAACATCAGCCCGTCCGCCACCTGGATGAAGGCCGACTCGTCGGCGACGTCCAGCGACGGCCGGATGGTTGCGACGAGGGCCACGACCCGCTCCTGGCGGGCGCCGGCACGGCGGCTCGGAACACGGCCCTTGGCGGCATACCGCTCCCAACGAAGCCGATCGGCCTGCGGGAACGCCGCCAGCGGCTCGTACACCCGCAGATAGGCCGCTGGACTGACCACAGGAGCCACAGACAGATCCTGGCATGCCCGAAGCCTCAGTGGGTTGTCGCGGGCCCGTCAGCGGCATCTGAGCGGCACGTGAGCGGCC
>NZ_CAUVXO010000100.1:3408-10034 GCF_963555865.1 Protofrankia sp. Cr1 | reverse complement strand
GCCGCCAGTGGACTGCGTGCGATCATCGCGATCTACTCCACGGCACTCGGCCCGGCCCTCGGCGGGACCAGGTTCCACCCCTACGTCGACGAGGACGCGGCGCTGCTCGACGCCCTGGCGCTGTCCAGGGCAATGGCTTACAAGGCCGCCTGCGCCGGCCTCGACTTCGGCGGCGGCAAAGCTGTGATCATCGGTGATCCGAGCCGGGACAAGTCCGAGCTGCTGCTGCGCGCATACGGACGCTTTGTCGCCTCGCTCGGGGGCCGTTACATCACCGCTTGTGACGTCGGAACCTACGTCGAGGACATGGACGTGGTCGCCCGCGAGTCCCGATGGGTCACCGGACGGTCGCCTGCGCAGGGTGGCTCCGGCGATTCCGGCGTCCTGACCGCCTACGGCGTGTTCGAGGGCATGCGTGCCTGCGCCGAGTACCTGTGGGGCACGCCGTCGCTTGTCGGTCGCCGTGTTGCCGTGGCCGGACTCGGGAAGGTCGGCCGGCGTCTGGTCGGCCGGCTGCTCGCCGACGGCGCCGCCGTGGTCGCCGCGGACGTCGACCAGGCCGCGCTCGATCGGGTCCACGCGCAGTATCCCGACGCCGAGCTGCGGACCGATCCCGACGCGCTGATCACCGCCGACGTCGACGTGTACTCGCCGTGCGCGCTGGGCGGAGCGCTCACCGCGGAGGTGGCGAGCGCCCTGTACGCGCGGGTCGTCTGTGGCGGAGCTAACAACCAGCTCGCCGATGCCGGCGTGGACGAACGGTTGGCCGCCGCGGGCGTCCTCTACGCACCCGACTTCGTGGTCAACGCCGGCGGTCTGATCCAGGTGGCCGACGAGGTCGAGGGCTACTCGCACGAGCGGGCGCAGGCCGGGGTCAGCCGTATCTTCGCGTCAACGCTGGACGTTCTCGGCCATGCCGAGCAGGCCGGGGTGACCTCCACCGTGGCCGCCACCCAGCTCGCGGAGCGCCGGATGACCGGGATCGGACAACTGCGTAGGATCCTCATCCCATGACTCTAAGCAACCAGCTTGGGATGTCGATCAGTGATCCACGTCACACGTCGTTCATCGCAATCGTCGTGCGGCCCGACAACTGTCGGGTTGGCGTGCCCATGAGCCCGCGATCCCTGTAGTCTCGGGAGGCACGAGATAATGAGAGCACCGGGGCGGGTCCCCGTCGTCATGTTCGAGGGGGTCGAGCCATGGGGCGCGGCCGAGCAAAGGCCAAGCAGACGAAAGTCGCCCGCGAGCTCAAGTACAACTCGCCCAACATGGACCTTGATCGCCTAAAAGCCGATCTGGGTGCCGGTAGCGCGCGAGAAGACACCGCGGACGATCAGCACTCGTCGGATGATTCCTACGAGTACGACTACGCCGACGAGGACGAGGACACCGGTCGGCGGTAAGTGACACAAACATGGTTGCGGGTCTCCGGATCCCGGGCTCCCATGTGACCGAGGGCAACGCGATGGTGATCTTTATCGCGTTGGCGGCGGCCCAAGGAGCCCATGCGGCTAGGCCCACGCAGGCCGCAGCGGTGGCTGCGCGGGCGTCCTGTGCCGGCGTTCGCGGGATCCGGTGCCGCATCCATGGGCGAGTACCGCCACATGCCTCAGGCCATCAGGCCATGACGTGCTGGCATGGTCGACCCACATCTCAGTCGCGGACGGTCGCTCTAACGTGGATGTTCGCCGACCATCTCCGCCGGCTGACCAACGCGATCGCGATCATCATCCGCATCGCCGACGCCGTCAGCCGGGCTGTTCGCGGGGCCGTCGGCATCGCAACGGACGACCTCGCCGATGATCCACGCTGGTATCCCGCGCGCGGCGAGCAGGTCGAGGGCGGCGCAGGCGTCCTGCGCAGGCAGCACCGCGACCATCCCCACCCCGAGGTTGAACGTCCGTTCCATCTCTACCGCTGGAACACCACCACGCTCGGCGAGCAGGCTGAACACGGGTGGCGGGGTCCACGTGGACCGGTCCAGCCGGGCGGTCAATTCGGTGGGGATCACCCGGGCCAGATTGGCCGCGAGCCCACCACCGGTGATGTGCGCGAACGCGTGAACGTCCACGGCCGCGGCCAGCGCCAGGCAGTCACGGGCGTAGATCCGGGTAGGGACGAGCAGGGCATCACCGAGAGTGGTCCCCAGGCTGTCCTCATGACGGGCCAGGGCGGCGAGACCCGTGGGCGAGACCCCGCCCGGGCCGTCGGGGTCGACCGGGCCGAGCAGCACATGACGCACCAGGGAGTAGCCGTTGGAATGCAGACCGGAGGAGGCCATCGCCACCACCGCGTCCCCCGATCGCACCCGCTGCGGGCCAAGGAGCGCGTCCGTCTCCACCACACCGACACCGGTGGCCGCGAGATCGTAGTCGTCGGGGCCCATGAGCCCGGGATGCTCAGCGGTCTCACCGCCGACAAGGGCGGCGCCGGCCTGTTGGCAGCCGAGCGCGATCCCCGCGACGATTGTGGCGATACGCTCGGGAACAACGACTCCGCAGGCGATGTAGTCGAGCAGGAAAAGCGGTTCGGCGCCGCAGACCACCAGGTCGTCCACGACCATCGCAACCAGGTCGACACCGATGGTGTCATGCCGGCCGACGGCCCGCGCAACAGCAATCTTCGTGCCCACACCGTCGGTCGACGAGGCGAGCAGGGGACGCCGGTAGCGGGTGACGTCGAGCGCGAACAGCCCGGCGAAGCCCCCGAGCGATCCGACGACCTCCGGGCGGGTGGCCCGCGCGACATGCGCGCGCATGAGCGCCACGGCGCGGTCACCGGCGTCGATATCCACGCCCGCGTCCCGGTAGGACACGTTCGTCACAGGCTGATCAGGCGGCGGCGCGCTCACCGTCGCCGTGCCACCGGGCTGGCGCCGTCCATGCCCGCGCCGTCCATGCCCGCGCCATCCAAGGCCGCGCCATCCAAGGCCGCGCCGTCCAAGGCCGCGCCGCCCAAGGCCGCGCCGCCCACGAGCGCGGGGTCGTGGCCGGCACGGTCACCGTCCGCGGCGTCTTCCAGCAGGTACTTGCCGAGGTGGTCGGCATGCGGCAACGGCACCGGGTACACCCCGTCGAAACAGGCTCGGCACAGCTGCGCCACCGGCTGGCGGGACGCCGCGACCAGGCCGGCCAGTGACACGTAGGCCAGGGAGTCGGCTCCCAGCGACTCGCGGATCTCATCGACGTGGGCGTTGTGCGCGATCAGTTCGGAGCGGGTGGCGAAGTCGATGCCGTAGAAGCACGGCCAGCGCACCGGCGGCGAGGAGATCCGCACATGTACCTCGGTGGCGCCGGCCTCGCGCAGCATCCGCACCAGGGCGCGTTGGGTGTTACCCCGCACGATCGAGTCGTCGACGACGACAAGGCGGCGGCCGTCGATGACATCACGCAGCGGATTGAGCTTCAGCCGGATCCCACGCTGGCGGATCGTCTGCGACGGTTGGATGAACGTCCGTCCCACATAGGAGTTCTTCACCAGCCCGTCGCCGTACGGGATGTGGCTGGCCTCGGCAAAGCCGACCGCTGCGGGCACGCCCGACTGCGGCACCCCGATCACGAGATCGGCCTCCGCCGGCGCCTCGCGGGCGAGTGTCCGCCCGACCTCGACCCGGGTCGCGTGCACGGAACGGCCCGCGATCGTGGTGTCGGGACGAGCGAGGTAGACGTACTCGAACAGGCATCCGTGCGGTGTCGCCGGCGCAAACCGGTGCGAGCGCGGCCCGTCGGCGTCAATGACGATCAGTTCACCGGGTTCGACCTCGCGGACGAAACCGGCGCCGACGATGTCGAGGGCAGCGGTCTCACTCGCCACGACCCAACCGGTGTCCGGGCCGTCCCCGCCGAGCCGACCCAGCACGAGCGGATGCACACCGTGGGTGTCCCGGGCGGCGTACAGGGTCGAGGTGTCGCAGAACACCAGCGAGAACGCGCCGGCCAGCCGGGGCAGCACGTCCATGGCCGCTTCTTCCAGCGTCAGGCCGGGATGCGCGGCCAACATCGCGGTGATCAGGTCGGAGTCCGTCGTCGCCCGGATCGGGCCCCTGACGGTGTCGGCGAAGTCCGCGGCCAGGGTCGCGGTATTGGTGAGGTTGCCGTTATGACCCAGTGCAACCGCTCCACCGCCGTGCGACGACCGGTAGGACGGCTGGGCATTGTCCCAGGTCGACGATCCGGTGGTCGAGTAACGGGTATGGCCCACGGCCAGGTGCCCGGTCAGGCTCGCCAGGGTCACATCGTCGAAGACCTGGGCGACCAGCCCCAGTTCCTTGAAGACGACGACCGTCCGGCCGTCGGCGACCGCGATACCCGCCGCTTCCTGGCCCCGATGCTGCAACGCGTACAGTCCGTAGTAGGTTAGGTTCGCAACGTCCTCATCCGGAGCCCACACCCCGAACACCCCGCAGGCGTCCCGCGGACCTGGATCATCGACGTACTCACGGGCCCAGTCCCCGGCATCACGGTGCTCAGTGGTCGTCGCCGGAAGCCGGCTGTCGCTGCGGGAGACATCCGCTGGTTCGACATGCGCCGTCGGACGGGCAGAGTTGGACATCGAACAGTCACCGACGTCGGGCAACACAGCTCCTTGGGACGTCGTTCACACTGGTCCGCAGCCCACGCTAGCAGCGCCAACCCGCCCGACACCTGTCGATCTCCAACTCATGCGGGACACCACGGACAGGTCCGGTCCGGGTAGTCCCTCGAGCACCCGAAGCACATGCGCCTTACAGCAACGGAAGGTAAGGACGCAGGTCGGCGCGGGAGCCGCTGGCCCGCACGCGACCGTCCGCCGCCGCGTCCACCCAGCTCAGGCGGCCCACGGCGACATCGACGAAGGTGACCGGATCGGTTTCGACCACGTTCGGCGGTGTGCCCCGGGTGTGCCGCGGACCGTCGACGACCTGCACCGCCGCGAACGGCGGCACCCGTACCTCGACGCAACGCCCCGGAGCGCGCGCCACGAGTAGACCGGTGAAGGTCCGCACGACGATCCGCACCGCATCCCGATGCGGATCGACCCCCAGGTCAAGACCGTGGACAACACCGTCCACCGCCAGTGCGACCAGAAGGTCCCCCAGCCGCATCCCACCGGCTGCGGTCATGACCGGACGCGCCGGGTCGACGCCGGCGAGCCCGGCCACAGCGGCGGCGATGCCGTCACCCAACCGCGACCGCAGCCGGCCGCGCTCACCGGCTCCCCACCGCGTCTCGGCGGCCGTCCCCGTATCGGCGGCCGTCCCGTTGGGTGCGTCGTCGCGCGGGCCGAGCCCCGCCAACCCGGCCGGCGCCGCCAGGTAGGACTCCACGCTCAGAAGACGTTCCGGACGTGCGTCCGCGGCCGGCGGGGGCGGACCCGCGAGCGCCGCGGCCAGCGCAGCCGCCGACCCGGCGGTGTGGAGGACAAGGTCCGCGGCACTCCAGCCGGGCAGCCTGCTCGGCCGCGCACACTCCTGCGCTGCGAGTACGGCCGCCCGTTCGGCGATCCGCTCCCACTGGCCGACCACCGCCGACACCAGCTTGCGATCATCACGACGAGCCGCGGACACCACGGTTCTGAATTATCGGCCGGCGGAAGACGGGCCGACCGGACAGGCCCTAGCTGCACCTGCTCTCCCATCTACCCGGCATTGAAGAGGAGGATGAGGCGATGGACGCGCAGCCGTACGGAAACGTGATCGTGGACGCTGACAGCGGCGACGCCCAGGCCGACCCGCTGGACCACCCGCGCCGCGACGACCGACATGATCAGCTCGCTGTCGGCGAGCTGAACGACCCTTTCGGGACGGCCGCGATCCAACGCCGGGTCCTCGACGCCTGGGCCGCATCCCCCGCGCGGTTCCGCGAGGACGCGAACGCCGAGGAGGACGCCGCCCGCGGCGCGTACCGCGACCGACTCGTCGTTGAACTGCTCCAGAACGCCGTGGACGCGGCCCACGCCGCGGCGGTGCCCTGCCGTGTTCTGATGACGCTGACCAGCAGCGACGACACGGCGACAGAATCTCACGCCGGGATGCTGGAGATCGCCAACACCGGGGCGGGGCTGTCCGCGGCCGGGGTCGAATCACTGTCCACTCTGCGTGCCTCCGCAAAGCGCGACACCGCGGCTCTCGGCCGATTCGGGGTCGGTTTCGCCGCGGTTCTAGCCGTCAGCGACACTCCGTCGATCGTGTCCCGACGGCCGATGGGGCCGTGGGAGGAGCGGGACCACCACAGCGGTGGTGTCGGCTGGTCGAAACAGGCGACCATCGACGCGATCAACACACTCGGTGTGCCCGCCCTCGACGCCGAACTGACCCGCCGCGACGGTGCCGTCCCCGTGCTGCGCCTGCCCTCAACGCTGGCCGACGCGCCGCCACCGCCGGAGGGCTACGACACCGTCGTCCGGCTACCGCTGCGTGACGCGGGCGCGATGGCGCTGGCCCGCGCCCTGCTGGCCGGTCTCGACCCGACGCTTCCGCTGGTGATGCCCGGACTGTCCGAGATCACCGTCGTGGTCGACGGTGCTCGCACGACGCTTTCCTGCGTCTGGGTGGACCCCACCCCGGCGGGCCCGGCGGGGCCCGCCGGCCAAAGGGCGCGCGACAATGATCTTTCTGGCGCGCCCGGAGGCCTGAATGGGCATGA
>NZ_CAUVXO010000100.1:0-3126 GCF_963555865.1 Protofrankia sp. Cr1 | reverse complement strand
CCAGGAGGTCGCGCTGCTGGATGGGCGACGCTGGGTTGGCAGGGTGCGACGCGGGGTGATTCCGCCGGATCTGCTCATCGACCGGCCGGTTGAGGAACGTGCCCGTACCGGATACGAGGCCCGGGCCATGGTCTGCGAGGGCGGCTGGCCCAGCGGCGTGCCCACGCTTGTCCGGGCGCCCCAGCCGACCGACGAGCCGCTGTCGTTGCCGGTTCTGGTCAGTGTGGGTCTGCCGTTGGAACCGTCCCGCCGGCACACTGTCGCGGGTCCGCTGCGAGACTGGCTGGTGGACCGGCTCGCCGAGACGATCGTCGACCTTGCTGTCGACCTCGGCGCCGGCAGCCCGCCGGGACCGGATGCCGAGCCAGATGTCAGCGCGCTGCCGGACGCTGACACCAGCTCGGTGGCGCCAGCCGGACCGGACCTGTTCGCACTGATCGCCGCGGGGCAGGATCCGGGCATCACCCCGGCAGCGCAGGCGCGCGACGCATTCGACCTGCGGGCGCTCGTGGGTACCGGCCATCCGCCGGCTCATTCGCCGCTGGCGGCGCTCGAGCTCGTCCCGACCGGGCTGCCGGCCGGTGAGGTCGACGCCAGGTTGCGGGACGCCCTCGCGCGGCTGCTACCGGACGCACCGATGTTTCCCGGCGGGCACCGCGGATCCGACTGTGTGGTCTGCGACCTCGGTCCGGCAACCGACCAGGTCACGGCGCTGCTCACGGCCCCGGCAGTGCTCCGGGGACTGCGGCCTGCGGGCGCGCGGTCTGACGATCGTCGCGCGCCCTCTGGTCCTCTGGACGACCGGCCCGAGAACGACGAATTTGGCACCGACGAACTGGGAACCGACAAACCGGGTGACGACGCGGATGGCGCCGTGGACGGCCTGCTGCCGGCGGCCTACGCCGCACGGCATTGGCGGCCGGCCCTCGACGTGCTGGGAGTAGACCGCCTCGACACCGCCGATGTGGTTGAGATTCTCAGCGAGCTCCGCAGACCGCCGTCGTGGTGGGCACGTGCCTATGCGGCACTCGCGACCGCGCCCGACCGGGACGCCCTCGGCGCCCTGCCCGTTCCGCTGGCCGCATCTGCCCCGGACCGGGACCCGGCACCGGACGCTGGGACCGGCCCCGGACCGGACGACACCCGGCTCGGGGTCCGGATGGTGACCGGCCCGCGTGGTCTGCTGCTTCCCACCACCGATCTGGACGTCCTCGCGTTGGTCAGCTCAGGCCTACCGCTGCGGGTCGCGCATCCCGACGCCTGCGCCGGCACGGCCCGCGATGTTCTGCGCACCCTCGGTGCGGTCGAGGGAACCCCCGCGAGTGTGCTGCGCGACGGGTCCGTGGCCGACGCCATCGCCGACATCGACCCCGAAGCGGATCCCGACGCGGCACGCGCGCTGGCCAACGCTGTCCTGGCGCTGGCGCGGGACGCCGGCGATATCGCCGGTGAACTGCCCTGGCTCGCAGATCTGCTGCTTCCCGACACCGATGGCGACTTCAGCCCCGCCGGCGAACTGTTGATCAAAGCTGGCCCCCTCGACCGGGTGCTCGCAAGCGACGCACCGTTCAGCGTCCTCGCCGACGACTTCGCGCGGGCATGGCCGGTGGGCGTGCTGGAAGCGGTCGGGGTACTGCGGACCTTCGCCGTGCTGCATGTCACCGACGTGGGCCTCGACCCGGATGAGCCGGTCCTGCTCGACCTGGACGACAGTGACACCTGGGTGGAGGAGTTGACCGCCCGACTCGAGTCCGAACCCGATCAGGCCAGGGCCGGTGGCGAACCGAGCGCGCCGCCCACGCTGGCGACCTTCTCGGCTGTGCGCGACCTCGAATTCGTCGACCCGTCCCGCTGGCCTGGGGCGCTCGCGGAGCTGGCCCGGCCGCCGCTGCGCGATGTCGTCATGCACTCCGACCGATTGCGCCGGCCGGGGTCCGGCGGCCATGCCCGCGATGCGGATGTGTCGTACACGCGTTGGTGGCTGTCCCGGCACGCGCTGCTTCCGGTCGCCGGATCAACGACCGTGCTCCCCCCGCCCGAGCTGGCGCTGCCCGGCGCAGACCCGCTGCTCGACGGGCTGTTCGCCCCGGCTGCCCCGCTGCCGGGGGTGGATGTCGGCCTGCTGCGCCTCCTCGGTTGCAGGCTTACCCTCGCCGACGTCCTGAGCGATCCGGATGCGGTGCTCGACCTGCTCGACCGGCTCGGCGATGCCGATCGGGACGTGCCATGGCCGGCGGCGCGCCTGCTGTACATGGCGGCCGTTGACGCCGCCGCGGCGCTCCCCCGCGCGGAGGTACCCGACCACGATCCGGCGAGGAGCATCGACCCTCCGCTGACCGTCCGCACCCCGAACGGCGTGGTGCGGACATCCGATGCCGTGATCGTGGACGCGCCGGACCTGATGCCGCTGCTCGGGGCCGGTCGCGGTGCCCTGCGGATGCCGCTGGACCGAGCGGCCGAGGCATCCCTCGTACTCGGCGTACCGCTGCTTTCGTCCCTCGGTGACTGTGACGTCGTCTCAACGCCGCCGTCACCGACGGATACGGCGCCGGACGGTACGCCGTATCTGTCGCATGGGCGTCTGCTCGTGGCCGACGTCGACGGTGAACCAACGCCCGTCGCGTGGCGGGTGCTCGGTGGCATCGGGGGGGAGATCCACGTCGACGCGAGTGCCGGAACGAACGCGCTGGCGCGGGCCCTGGCCTGGCATGCCGGCACCTGGGACCGCCGGCACGCCATCGCCGAGGCGTTGCGCGAACCGGCCGGTGACGATCAGCGTCAGGCCGAAGCCGACCTCGACGACTCCTGAGCCGGTGTGTCACGACCCGCATCAACGTTCAGAGCCCGGCACGGAGGCGCCGGCGACGGCGACGGCGTGCTAGCGACGCAGGCGGTTGCGGCGGCGGGATGTGACCGCGATACCCAGCAGGCCGAGCGCCGCGCCGACGGCCGCGGTCGCGATCCACCACAGGTGGCCGTCCGCCCGCAGGCTGTTCCAGAACGGCAGCAGCACCACCAGGGCGACCAGCCACAGAATCGTACCGACAGTCACTGACGCCACACCGTCATAGGGCAACGGTTCCAGCTCCCGGCGCCCAGCCGGCGGGGTCACGCTCATATCTGCTG
>NZ_CAUVXO010000099.1:7695-14721 GCF_963555865.1 Protofrankia sp. Cr1 | reverse complement strand
GGTGCTCGCGGTGGCGGTGCTCGTCGGACTGGTCGGCTGCGGCTCGGTGTCGAAGGAGACGAAGCAGGCGGGCGCCGATGCGGTCTGCGCCCAGATCGATGCACGGTCGGCCGACGTCCGTTCGAGCGCGCAGACCGCGCGGTTGGTGGCCCTTGTCGTTCGTGATCTTGCACCGGACGAGAACATCCGCGGAATCGCCGACCGTGTCTCGCGGAACCCGGGGGAGATCAACCTGCGGGGACAGCTCGCCGACTGGGTCAACGACACGTGCTCACGATGACAAGTCCGTAACAGGGGTCTTCCGGCAAAGATCGTCCAGGCGGGCAAGGGTCTTTCTGACGAAGGTCATACCGATGCAGTTGTCATGTGATTTGCAGATCGTCGCCCTCTTCCTGCCGCCGGTACCGCACGCACGCGCCGAACGTCCGGCGTCACGTCCGGCGACGCAACGTGATCGTCGATCAGGGGTCCGCACCGATGAAGCGCCGTCCCAGCCCGGGGACGCTCTGGATGGTTCGGCTGGTGGGCCAAAGGGCGCGCCACGATCGTCAGATCGCGCGCCCGCAGGCCGCAGTCGCCGGGGCACTGGTGGGAATGCTGTTGGAGGTGAGGCAACTCATGCGACCATCAGGCCGTGAGCATCCCGGCAAGCGCCTCTGCGGTTGAGGATCTGGTCCTGCTGGAACAGGCCGGGCACGCTCTGGATCTTCTGTTCTTCTGGGGGCACCATCCGCCGCGTGGCGGCGGCCGTGGCGTCGGCGTGGGCTGCCTGAGCCAGTGGTGGCCCTCCGCGTTCACTGTTGACGGCCTGCGTTATCCGACGGCTGAGCATTTCATGATGGAACGCAAGGCCCGGCTGTTCGGCGACGTGGCCGCGGCTCGGGCGGTTCTTGCCACCGCCGAGCCGGCCGCCGCGAAGAAGCACGGCCGGCAGGTACGCGGCTTCGATGAGACCGTGTGGAGCGAATGCTCCTTCGACATCGTGGTCCAGGGCAACGTCGCGAAGTTCAGTCAGCATCCGCCGTTGCGTAATTATCTGCTCGGCACCGGCGAGCGGGTGCTGGTGGAGGCGAGTCCGTTGGACCGGGTGTGGGGGATCGGTCTGGCCGCCGACGACGCCCGGGCACAGGTTCCGTCGGCCTGGCCGGGACGCAATCTTCTCGGATTCGCGCTCATGGCGGTCCGGGCAATGATGCGCGCGTCCACCCCGAGCACCGCCGGGTAGTACGACACCCGGGTAGTACGACAGCCGCGTCGCGCGAGCCCGGGTAGCGGTTCCCGTCTCCGTCCGACGTCTCCGTCACTGTGCCTGGATGCGTCCGGCACCCGGCCGCCCTCGGCCTCATGATCAAAACGAGTGGCGCTCACAACGGGTCCTCGGTCGGGCGTAGGGAGGACGGCGATGACAGACGGTAGCAGCCTGGCTCTACCAGGGATCGTTGTCGGCGTGGACGGCTCGCCGGGTTCCGTCGAGGCGTTGCGGTGGGCCTGGCACACCGCGGCCATGCATCGACGGTCGGTGACCGCCATGCTGGCATGGACCGCGGACGGCCAGCCCAGGCTCGTCCACCGACAGGTGCACACCGCAGATCGTGATGGGTTGACGGCGGCGGCGGCTGCGGTTCTCGAGACGGCACTTGGTCGACTCCCGGCCTGCGACCCATCTCCCGACATCGTCCGGCGGGTGGTCCACGAGCCCGCGCCGCTCGCCCTGTTGGCAGCGTCGAAGCACGCGTTGATGCTGGTCGTGGGCTCGCGCGAGCACGGTCTGTTGCACCGCTCGCTCGGTGGGACGGTGGGCCGGGCGGTCGTCGACCACGGCGAGGTTCCGGCTGTCGTCGTCCGCGGCCGGGGCTTTGGCGTGCCCGGCGACCGCCGTCCGGTGGCCGTCGGGGTAGATGGTTCGCCATCGTCGTTGGCCGCCCTGCGGTGGGCGGCTCGTGAGGCGACGTACCGCGATGTGCCGCTGCGGGTGGTACATGCGCTGGCGGTCGCGTCCACGCCCTATCCGGATTTTCTCGCATCCGTCGGTCGGGCCCTTGTCGATCATGCGAACGATGTGCTCGACGATGCGCTGGCCACGGGGTTGCGGGACGCTCCACCGCAGCTGTGTGTCAGCAGTGAGGTGGTCGTCGACTCCGCCGCCCGCGCGCTGTTGCTGGAGTCCACGACATCGCAGTTGCTCGTGGTGGGCGCCCGTGGTCATGGCGGCTTCGCCGAGCTCCTCCTCGGTTCGGTCGGCGATCAGTGCGTCCAGCACGCTGTGTGCCCGGTCGCGGTCATTCGTCCGCACTACAGTTCGCCCTACAGTTCGCCCTACAGTTCGTACTACAATTGATCAACTGCGGTGATGTGCAGGACAGCCGCCCCGGCTTCGTCCGAGGCGGCAAGGTCCACCTCGGCGCTGATGCCCCAGTCGTGGTCGCCGGCCGGATCATCGAAGATCTGCCGGAGCGTCCAGCGCCCGGGTTCGGAGTTGATGATGAGGAGCCCCGGTCCGCGGGCGTCGGGGCCGGTGCCGATCTCGCCGTGCAGGTCGAAGTACGGCTCCAGGGCTCCCGCCCATCGCTCACGGTCCCAGCCCGCGTCGGCATCGAGCGCACCGAGATCGTCGTAATGGCGCAGCGCGGCCAGCTCCACCCGGCGGAACAGGGCGTTGCGCACGAGTACCCGGAATGCGCGGATGTTGGCCGTCACCGCGGGCGGCCGCTCGTCGATCGCAGCGGATGACGCCTCCGGCGTCGGATTGCGCAGCTTCTCCCACTCGTCGAACAGGCTCGAGTCGACTTGACGGACCAGTTCGCCGAGCCATTCGGTCAGGTCGGTGAGCTCCTCGGTCCGGGCGTCCTCGGGCACCGTCTGCCGCAGGGCCTTGAAGGTGTCGGCCAGGTAGCGCAGCAGCAGGCCCTCGGATCGGGCCAGGCCGTAGAAGCCGACGTACTCGACGAAGGTCATGGCCCGCTCGTACATGTCCCGGGCCACCGATTTGGGTGCGAGCTCGTGGTCGTCGACCCACGGGTGGCCGCGTCGGTAGATCGCGAACGCGGCCCCGAGGAGCTCGTCCAGCGGCTTGGGGTAGGTGACCGTGTCGAGCAGCTCAAGGCGTCGCTCGTACTCGACGCCGTCCGCCTTCATCTGGGCCACGGCCTCCCCGCGGGCCTTGAACTGCTGCGCGGAGAGGACCTGGCGTGGGTTGTCCAAGGTGGCTTCGATGATGGACAGAACGTCCAGCGGATAGCTTGGCGAGCCCCGGTCGAGCAGGTCCAGGGAGGCCAGCGCAAAGGGCGACAGCGGCTGGTTGAGGGCGAAGTCGAGCTGAAGGTCGACGGTGACCCGCACGGTGCGACCGGTCTCGTCCGGGGTGGCGAGTTTCTCGACGATTCCGGCCGCGAGCAACGCCCGGTAGATCGCGATGGCCCGGCGGATGTGGCGGCGCTGCGCGGGGCGGCTCTCGTGGTTGTCGGTAAGCAGGTGCCGCATGCCGGTGAACGCGTCGCCCGGTCGGTTGATCACGTTGAGCAGCATCGCGTGGCTGACAGTGAAGCTCGACGTCAGGGGTTCGGGCTCCGCGGCCACCAGACGCTCGAACGTCGGCACACCCCAGGAGACGAACCCCTCCGGCGGCTTCTTTCGGACGATCTTTCGTCGCTTCTTGGGGTCATCACCGGCCTTGGCCAGGGCACGCTCGTTGTCCACCGTGTGCTCGGGCGCCTGCACGACGACGGTGCCGACCGTGTCATAGCCGGCCCGGCCGGCCCGGCCGGCGATCTGGTGGAACTCCCGGGCGCTCAGGTGCCGGGTCCGGGTTCCGTCGTACTTGGACAGCGCGGTGAACACGACCGTGCGGATCGGTACGTTGATCCCGACCCCGAGGGTGTCGGTGCCACATATGATCTTCAGGAGCCCGGCCTGGGCGAGCAGCTCCACCAGTCGCCGGTACTTGGGGAGCATCCCGGCATGGTGGACGCCGATGCCGTGGCGGACCAGGCGGGACAGGGTCCGACCGAACCCGGCCGTGAACCGGAACCCGCCGATCATCTCGGCGATGGCGTCCTTCTCCGCCCGGGTGCACACGTTGATGCTCATCAGTGACTGGGCCCGTTCCAACGCCGCCGCCTGGGTGAAGTGGACGACGTAGACGGGTGCCTGATGGGTGTTGAGAAGCTCTTCGAGCGTCTCGTGCAGCGGGGTGAGCACGTAATGGTGATAAAGCGGCACCGGACGTACGGCGGAGCGGACGACCGCGGTCGGGCGGCCGGTCCGGCGGGTGAGGTCCGCTTCGAACCGGCTCACGTCGCCCAGGGTCGCCGACATGAGGATGAACTGCGTGCGGGGTAGTTCCAGCAGTGGTACCTGCCATGCCCAGCCTCGGTCGGGGTCGGCGTAGAAGTGGAACTCGTCCATCACGACCTGGTCAACGTCGGCGCCGGCTCCGTCCCGCAGGGCGATGTTCGCCAGGATCTCGGCGGTGCAGCAGATGACGGGCGCACTCTCGTTGACGCTGGCGTCCCCGGTCAGCATCCCGACCCTGCTCGCTCCGAACGTGGCGCACAGGGCGAAGAACTTCTCCGACACCAGCGCCTTGATGGGTGCGGTGTAGAAACTGCGCTGCTTGGCGGCCATGGCGGCGAAATGGGCGCCGGTGGCCACGAGGCTCTTTCCGGACCCGGTCGGGGTCGCCACGATGACGTTGGAACCGGACACGATCTCGATGAGGGCCTCGGACTGGGCGGGGTACAGGGTGAGCCCCTGCCCGTGGGCCCACGCGGTGAACGCGTCGAAGATGTCGTCGGGTTCCGGCGTTGCGGGCAGCTGGTCGGCGAGCGTCATGGTAAGTCCGATGGTGCCTGACGGATCGGCGAGCCGGCGCTCGCCTCGATGAACTGGCCGGCCTTGACCTGCCACCGACGGGTGGTATGGACCGCCTGGAGCATCCGGCGGTCATGGGTGACCAGAAGCAGGGTGCCGGTGTAGCCGGCCAGCGCGGCCTCCAGCTGTTCGATCGCGGGGAGGTCGAGATGGTTCGTCGGCTCGTCCAGTACCAGCAGGTTGACCCCGCGTGCCGCCAGCAGCGCCAGCGCCGCCCGGGTACGTTCGCCGGGCGACAGGGTGGCGGCGGCCCGCTTGATGTGGTCCGCCCGGAGACCGAACTTGGCCAGCAGGGTGCGCAGGTCGGCGGTGACCAGGTCGGGTAGCAACCGGGCGAAGACGTCGAGAACCGGAGCGTCCACCGCGAACAGCCCACGCGCCTGGTCGACCTCGCCGATCAGCACCCCGGAACCGAGCGACGCCTGGCCGCGGTCAACCGGGCGCCGGCCGAGCAGCGCGGCCAGCAGGGTCGACTTCCCGGACCCGTTGGGCCCGGTGATGGCCACCCGGTCGCCACGGCCGAGCTGGGTGGTCACCGGTCCCAGGGTGAAGTCGCCGCGACGCACGACCGCGTCGGTCAGCACGGCGACCACGGCCCCAGAGCGCGGAGCCGCCGCGATCTGCATCCGCAGGTCCCATTCCTTGCGCGGTTCGGGGACGGCATCGAGGCGCTCGATCAGACGTTCGGTCTGGCGGACCTTGGCGGCCTGCTTCTCCGACGTCTCGCCACGGAGGTTTCGGCCGATCTTGTCGTTGTCGGTGGACTTGCGGCGGGCGTTCCGCACGCCCTTGTCCATCCAGCTCCGTTGGGTCTGGGCCCGTTCGGTCAGCGCGCCGCGGCGGTCGGCGTACTGCTCATAGGCTTCCCGGGCGTGCCGCCGAGCCACCTCCCGTTCGTCGAGGTAGGCCTGATAACCGCCGCCGAAGAAGCTGACCTGTTGCTGTGCGAGATCCAGCTCCAGCACGCCGGTGACGGTGCGGGCGAGGAACTCCCGATCGTGGCTGACCACCACGACACCGGCCCGCAGTCCCGTGACGAACTCCTCCAGGCGGGCCAGTCCGTCGAGGTCGAGGTCGTTGGTCGGTTCGTCGAGCAGGAAGAGGTCGAACTTGCTGAGCAGCAGTGCGGCGAGCCCCGCCCGCGCCGCCTGGCCACCGGACAGCGCCGTTGTCGGCATCGCCAGGTCGATCGCGAGCCCGATGTCGGCTGCCACCACCGCCGCGCGTTCGTCGAAGTCGGCGGCCCCCAAGGTCAGCCAGCGGTCCAGCGCCGTCGCGTAGCTGTCGTCCGAACCGGGCTCCTGTCGGGACAGGGCAACCGATGCGGCGTCCAGTTGGCCCTGGGCGTCGGTCACGCCGGTGCGCCGGGCAAGGAAGGCATGCACACTCTCGTCGGGATGCCGGTCGGCTTCCTGCGCCAGGTACCCCACCGAGGCGCTCGGCGGGGTGAGCCCGACCGTACCGTGTTCGGGGCTGGCCAGGCCCGCAAGCAGGCGCAGCAGGGTGGACTTGCCCGCGCCGTTCGCTCCGACCAGCCCGATCACATCACCAGGGCTGACGACCAGATCGAGCTGGCTGAACAGCGCCCGCCCGCCGTATCCGGCGGCCAGGCCCTTGGCGACAAGGATGGCGCTCACACATGAACGTTACCGGCACCACCGAGCGGAATCCGCACAGGGCGGGCCGCCTCCAGCCGGTGGCCATCTACTGTCAGTGTTTACTGCCGGCGTTTACTGTCGGTATCCAATGATAGCGTTTCCGTACCCGTCGTGCGGAACGCGACGGCCTGTCGTAATCGGTGTCGCACTCGGTGAGGAGAAATGCGGTGGCTGGTGTCGCACGCTTGGCAGCGATCTCGCTGGACTGCTCCGAGCCCCATCCGTTGGCCCGGTTCTACGCCGCGTTGACCGGCGGTGAGATCGCCTTCAGCAGCGCGGACTTCGTCGCGGTCAAGGGGCCGGCTGTCTGGATCACAGCGCAACGGGTCCCGGACCATCGACCCCCCACGTGGCCCACGGGCGGCATCCCGCAGCAGGTGCACATAGAGTTCGCGGTCGAGGATCTTGAGGCGGCACAGGCTCAGGCGCTTGCCATCGGCGCACGACTTGCCGACGAGCAGCCATCCCCGGACCGGTGGCGGGTACTGCTCGATCCGGC
>NZ_CAUVXO010000099.1:3700-7190 GCF_963555865.1 Protofrankia sp. Cr1 | reverse complement strand
CACCCCGAGTGGAGCGGGTGACCGGGATCGAACCGGCATGGCCAGCTTGGAAGGCTGGGGCTCTACCATTGAGCTACACCCGCGGCGCATCGCTTACACTACCCCGTAGGATAGTGAAGCAACGCCTCGGGGCGTAGCGTAGTGGCTAGCGCGCCTGCTTTGGGTGCAGGAGATCGGGAGTTCGAGTCTCCCCGCCCCGACCGGTACTCTCGGCGCGTCCATCCGATCCACCGCCGCATCAGGAGTTAGCCGCGCCGTGAAGGCCACCAAGGAGACCCTCAGTCCCACCCGGGTCAAGCTGACCGTCGAGGTGCCCTTCGACGAGCTCAAGCCGTCCGTCGACGCCGCCTACCGCAAGCTCGCGCGCGAGGTCCGGGTTTCCGGCTTTCGGCCGGGAAAGGTTCCACCGCGCATCCTCGACCAGCGCCTCGGCCGGGGTGTGATCCTCGAGGAGGCCATCCAGAACGCTTTGCCGCGGTTCTACACCGATGCCGTGCAGCAGGAGGAAGTCGACGTCCTGTCCCGGCCCGAGGTCGACATCAGTTCGTTCGCGGACGGTGCCCCGCTGGTCTTCACCGCGGAGGTGGACGTCCGGCCGGACATCTCGCTGCCCGACTACCACGGCCTTGAGGTCACCGTTGACGCGGTCGAGGTGACCGACGAACGGGTGGACGAGCTGTTGACGACCATGCGTGAGCGGTCCGCCGTGCTCAAGCCGGTCGAGCGCCCGGTGCAGGCCGGCGACTTCATCTCGCTCGATCTGTCCGCGACCGTGGCCGGCGAGGTGATCGACGATGCCGAGGCCGCCGGCATGTCCTATGAGGTCGGCAGCGAGAGTCTGATCGACGGTCTGGACGCGGCGATCACCGGTGCCGGTGAAGGGGAGAGTCGCACGTTTGCGACCGAACTGCTTGCCGGCGAGCTCGCCGGCAGTGTGGCTGAGGTCACTGTTACGGTCCGGGGCGTCAAGGAGCGCGAGCTCCCCGAGCTCGATGATGACTTCGCCACGACGGCCAGCGAGTTTGATTCGCTCGCTGAGCTGATCGCGGACATCCGCGG
This sequence comes from Protofrankia sp. Cr1, assembly GCF_963555865.1. NCBI lineage: Bacteria > Bacillati > Actinomycetota > Actinomycetes > Frankiales > Frankiaceae > Protofrankia > Protofrankia sp. Cr1. The sequence goes on along the minus strand of NZ_CAUVXO010000099.1, from coordinate 6,131 downwards.
GCGCCTTGTCCGTGAGGCCGAGATCGGCCAGCTCGGTCAGGCGCGCGAGCGCGTCCTCGACGTCCTGATCGAGCGGGTCGACGCACCCCTGCCGGATTCGGTCCTCGACGACGAGGTTGCGGCCCGCGAGCACCGTTTCGCCCACGAGCTTGAGCGGATGGGCGTTGACCGCGCTGCCTACCTGGAGACGCTCGGCCAGACTGACGAGGAACATCTCGCCGACGTGCGGCAGCTCGCGGTGAAGGCCCTGAAGTCGCAGTTCATCCTGGACGCTGTGATCAATGCCGAGCAGCTTCGGATCGATCAGGGCGAGCTGATGGAGCAGGTGATCAGCCGGGCGCAGCGCATGGGGGTGAGTCCCGACGTCTTCGCCCAGCAGCTGACCCAGGGGGACGGCCTTTCGGCGATCATGGCCGACACGCTGCGGAACAAGGCACTCGCGTTCCTGCTGCGGCAGGCGACGGTCCTCGACCCGGCCGGAAGCGAGGTCGAGCTGGCGCTGCCTGCTCCGTGGGTACCGGGCGCTAGCGCGGCCGAGGACGCCGCAGTCGTGGAGGACGACCTCGACGATGATCTTGATAAAGATCTTGATGACGACCTCGACGACGATGTTGACGATGACGCCGACGGTGATCTCGATGCACCCGGTGGCATCAGTGCGGAGAAGGCGGGCGGGTCTACCGATCCCGCACCCAGCGCCTGAACTCTGGCGGCGGCGAACGACGAACCAGCGGCGGCCCCCGGACATCTCGTCCGGGGGCCGCCGCATTCCGACGGGCCAAAGGCGATGCGATCGTGGTTCTTCTCGCATCGCCGGCGGCCGAAGTCCCCGGATCGTCGGCGGGAGGGCGGGCCGGGCGGTCGGACGGCCCGCCGTTGATCGATTGCCCGGAATACCCGGATTGAGCGGCGCTGGGCTCGCTCGCCCTCACGCCCAGCGCGAACATCGAGCGCTAAGCCCCGGAACTGACTCGGGTCACAGATAGTGTCGAGCCGGTCAGATCAACCGTCGCCAGCGCGAGGAAGCCGAGGAGCTAACCGTGAGTGACATCGCAGCCCCGAGCCTGGTCGTCCCACAGCTGCGTTCGCCGGGGCAGAGCGGGGTCGGTTTCGACGAGCAGGTCTTCAACCGTCTGCTGCGCGAGCGGATCATTTTTCTGGGTTCGGTGGTGGAGGACCAGATTGCCAACGCGATCTGTGCCCAGCTGCTACTGCTCAACGCCGAGGACCCGAGCCGGGACATCTTCCTCTACATCAACTCTCCCGGTGGATCCGTCAGTGCCGGTATGGCAATCTACGACACGATGCAGTACGTGGAGAACGACGTGGCGACGGTTGCGCTCGGACTCGCCGCATCCATGGGACAGTTCCTGCTGTGCGCGGGTGCGGCCGGCAAGCGGTACTCACTTCCACATGCGAAGATCATGATGCACCAGCCGTCGGGTGGCATCGGTGGTACCGCGTCAGACATCGCCATCCAGGCCGAGCAGATGCTCTATACCAAGCGGATGATGCAGGAACGGATCGCATTCCACACCGGCCAGGCGATCGAGCAGATCGAGCGGGATTCCGACCGTGACCGTTGGTTCACAGCCGAGGAGGCCAAGGACTACGGGTTCGTCGACCACGTTGTGGCTCAGGCCCGCCAGGTCCCCAGCGAGGGCCCGGTCAGCTAGCCGCGTCCCGCGGACACCCGGCCGACACCGCCGACATCCGGCAACCGACCATCACCCGCCGTCGCGGAGGCACCCATCATGTACCAGCCGATTATCGGCCAGATCTCAGGTAACGGTCTGCCCGTCAGCCACTACGGGATCCCTCGGGTCATCGAGAAGACCAGCCGTGGCGATCTTTACCTTAATCCCTACGAGAAGCTGCTGCGGGAACGTATCGTCTTTCTCGGTATCCCGATCGACGACCTCTCCGCCAACGACGTGATGGCGCAGCTGCTGTTCCTGGAGTCCGAGGACCCCGACCGGGACATCTCGATCTATATAAACTCGCCGGGCGGATCCTTCACCTCGCTGACCGCCATTTACGACACGATGCAGTTTGTCCGGCCGGACATCCAGACGATCTGCATGGGCCAGGCGGCGTCCGCGGCGGCGGTGCTGCTCACCGCGGGGACGCCGGGCAAGCGTTTCGCGCTGGAGAACAGCCGGATCCTGCTGCACCAACCCTCCGGGCAGGGCGAGGGGCAGTCCAGCGACATCGAGATTCAGGCCAGGGAGATCCTCCGGATGCGTTCCCTGTTGGAGCGGATGCTCGCCCGGCACACCAAGCACACCGAGGAAGAGATCCGCCGCGACATCGAGCGTGACAAGATTTTCAGCGCGGCCGAGGCGCAGGAGTACGGCTTGATCGACGAGGTCATCCTGACCCGGAAGTCGTCGCAGTTGACGACCGCGCCGCCAGCGGGTCGCTAGGGCTC
>NZ_CAUVXO010000099.1:0-3149 GCF_963555865.1 Protofrankia sp. Cr1 | reverse complement strand
TGATCATGGTTTTTCGCGCACCCGGAGGCGGCGGGGATCCGGCCTCCACCGCGGTTGCTGGGACAGGTGGCGCGTCCACGTTGTTCAAAGGTTCTATCCGGACGGCGTGGACGCGCAAGGACGTGGCAGGTGACCGTAGGCTGACCCACACGAGCCGCGCGATAGGGCTCTCACCGGGCGGCTTCAGGGGGTACGGTCCCCACGGGGAGACAGGCCCTTGCCCATCGCGGCCGGCGCAACGACAGAGCCGTCGGCAGTTTTGGGCAGCAGCAGATGTGGATATGCCGCAGATGTGGATATGCAGCCCGAAGCCGCTGGCGTCATGACGCAGCCGCTGGCGGCAGAGGGCAGGATGGTAACAGACAGGCGACGACCGGGCGGCCTGGCCGCCCCTGACCTGCAGGCGACACCATCGTCTGGACGAAGGGACTGAGTCCTCGGTGGCACGCATAGGTGACGGCGGTGACCTGCTCAAGTGCTCGTTCTGTGGCAAGTCCCAGAAGCAGGTGAAGAAGCTCATCGCCGGGCCCGGCGTCTACATCTGCGACGAGTGTATTGATCTTTGCAACGAGATCATCGAAGAGGAGCTGTCGGAGTCCTCTGATCTCAAGTGGGACGAGCTGCCGAAGCCGCGCGAGATCTATGAGTTCCTGGACGGCTACGTGGTCGGCCAGGAGCAGGCCAAGAAGACGCTGTCGGTTGCTGTCTACAACCATTACAAACGCGTTCAGGTGGGCGGTGGTGACAGCAAGGGTGATGTTGAACTGGCGAAGAGCAACATCCTCCTGCTGGGGCCCACCGGATGTGGTAAGACGCTGCTTGCGCAGACCCTGGCGCGGATGCTCAACGTTCCGTTCGCGATCGCCGATGCCACCGCGCTCACCGAGGCCGGATATGTCGGTGAGGACGTGGAGAACATCCTGCTCAAACTCATTCAGGCCGCCGACTACGACGTCAAAAAGGCCGAGACCGGCATCATCTACATTGACGAGGTCGACAAGATCGCGCGCAAGTCGGAGAACCCGAGTATCACCCGGGACGTCTCCGGCGAGGGCGTCCAGCAGGCGCTGCTGAAGATACTGGAGGGAACGACCGCCAGTGTTCCCCCGCAGGGTGGTCGCAAGCATCCGCACCAGGAATTCATCCAGATCGACACGACGAACGTCCTGTTCATCGTCGGTGGGGCCTTTGCCGGGCTCGATCGGATCATCGATTCGCGGATCGGGAAGAAATCGCTGGGGTTCCGCGCGGTCCTGCATGGCAAGGACGATCCGGATGTGGCCAACATCTTCACCGACGTCATGCCGGAGGATCTGCTCAAATATGGAATGATTCCCGAGTTCATAGGTCGACTGCCAGTGATCACCAGCGTGTCGAGTCTTGACCGGGAAGCGCTCATCCGCATCCTGACCGAACCGAAGAACGCTCTGGTGCGTCAGTACAAGAAGTTGTTCGAGCTGGATAATGTCGATCTTGACTTTACGGGTGACGCGTTGGACGCGATCGCGGACCAGGCAATACTGCGAGGGACTGGTGCGCGTGGGCTCCGAGCAATCATGGAGGAGGTCCTGCTGTCGGTCATGTACGATATTCCCAGCCGCAAGGACGTCGCCCGGGCAGTGGTGACCCGCGAGGTCGTTCTGGAGCATGTCAACCCGACGCTCGTGCCACGCGACGTCGCCGCATCCAAGCGGGGTCCCCGCCAGGAGAAGTCGGCCTGACATGACAAGTCAGCCGGACACTGTCGCGGACGCCGACACGGCCGCTCTCACCCGGGTGAGCAGGGCGCTGGCCGAACGTTTCCCGCATCGGATGCTGCCCGATCTGGAACGCATGCGGGACTTGGTCGACCTGCTGGGCCAACCCCAGCGGGCCTACCCCTCGATCCATCTGACGGGGACCAACGGCAAGACCTCCACCGCCCGCATGGTGGATTCGTTGCTGTGCGCCTTCGGAATCAGACCCGGCCGTTACACGTCCCCGCACCTGGAGAGCGTCACTGAACGTATCTGTCTGGCTGGTCGACCCGCTCCGGCTGCCGCCTTCACCCAGGCGTACGACGACGTCATCCCCTACGTTGAGCTTGTCGACAGCAAACATCCCGAACGTGTCACCTTCTTCGAGCTGCTGACCGCGATGGCTTTCGCCGCTTTCGCCGACGCGCCGGTCGATGTCGGTGTCATCGAGGTCGGCATGGGCGGGACCTGGGACGCGACCAACGTGCTGAATGCGGCCGTGACGGTGGTGACCCCGATCTCTCTTGATCATCAGGAACTTGGTGCCACCCTCGACGCGGTGGCGGCGGAGAAGGCCGGCATCATCCACGCCGACGCGCTCGTCGTGCTCGGCCAGCAGCCGTTGGAGGCGGCGGAGGTGCTGCTGCGCCGGGCCGGCGAAGTCGGAGCGACGGTGGCGCGCGAGGGGCTGGAGTTCGGGGTTCTTGCTCGCGATCTTGCCGTTGGCGGTCAGAGGGTGACTATCCGTGGGCTTGGTGGTGTCTATGAGGATCTGTTGCTGCACCTGCACGGCGCGCATCAGGCTCACAACGCCGCGTGTGCGCTTGCGGCGGTCGAGGGATTTCTCGGTGGCGGTCGGGAGATTCTCGACCTCGACGCCGTCCGCGCCGGGTTCGCGCAGGCCGATTCGCCAGGGCGACTGGAGATCGTCCGGCGCTCGCCGACGGTCCTGTTGGACGGCGCACACAACGTCGCGGGCGCGCACGCGCTGGTCGCGGCGGTGGAGGAGTCGTTCAGCTTCGATCACCTCGTCGGTGTTGTGGGGATGCTCGCGGACAAGGACGCGGCCGGCATTCTGGCCGCGCTGGAGCCCGTGCTGAACGCCGTGGTCGTCACCCAGAGCCGTTCGCCACGGGCCATGCCGGTGGATGATCTCGCTGCGATCGCTGTGGATGTGTTCGGCTCTGACCGGGTGGAGGTTGCCTCGCGTCTGGATGACGCTCTCGACGCGGGGGTTCGCCTGGCAGAGGAGGATTCCCACCTGGCCGGTGCCGGGGTGCTGGTGACCGGTTCCCTTGTGACGGTGGGGGAGGCCCGCCGTCTCCTGCGTCGCTGACCGGTAGGTTGCTACCTGGGCCAAAGGCGGCGCGATCATGTCGTTCGCGCGCTGCCGGCGGCCGTACGGGTCATGCC
>NZ_CAUVXO010000098.1:13511-15542 GCF_963555865.1 Protofrankia sp. Cr1 | reverse complement strand
CTAGACAGGGGGGCGTTCGCTCAGCGTTCGCCCCGACTACCGACCACCGGGGGCGCGAACGCCGCTGTCCGGATTGCGAACACCCCGGGCGGCGAGGTCGGCGTCGCACCGCGCCTGCAACGGCTGGCTGAGCTGGTCGGCGGCGAGGTCGGTCGCCCGGCGCAGCATCGGCATGGCGATCTGGTCCGGTTCCAGGCTGGCGCGCATGCGCAGGACCTCTGGCAGCCACCAACGGTCGTCGTGCTGCTGCGCCGCGAGCCGCGCCGCGTCCAGGATGCCGCGTGCGGCATCGGCGCGTCCGCAGCCGATCTGTACCTCCGCGAGCAGCGACAGCCAGTACGACATCCGGGTGTGCGCTCCCTGCGTGCGCAGCCGGCTGACCGCCTCCTGGATTGCGGCGACACCATCCTCGCCGCCGGTCGCCCAGCCGGTGAGGATGGCGGCCCACTCGCGGTAGTAGGCGAACTCGTAACGTCGGCAGAGCTCGTCCAGCTCCTTCGCCGCCCTGGCCAGTGAAGCACGGTCTCCCCGGAGCTGATGCGTCATCGCCGCGTAGGCCAGGGCCACCGCGAGACTGTAGGGGTGGTCGGCCGCCCGGCCTCGCTCGACCGCCTCGTCGCAGCGGGAGACGGCTCGGGCGTCGTCGCCGAGCAGCCAGTGCGCATGAGCGGCCCAGGCCATGGCGTGGACATCGGTGCGGGTCCCCACGATCAGCGAGACGGCGCCTGGTGACAGGTTGTAGGCGCGGTCGAAGTGGGTGATCGCGGTGGCGTGCCGGCCGACGCTGGTGGCCGATCCGGCGTAGGCGAAGTGCGCCTGTCCGGCGAGGTCAGGGTCGGCTTCGGCGAGGGCGAGCGCACGCGCCGCCAGCTCGTGGGCCTGCGCGGTGTGACCTTGGACGAAGCGGACCGTGAACAACCCGATCAGGCTGGCCAGCAGCGCATGCGGCCGAGCCAGCCGCTCGGCGAGGGTGGCCGAGCGTTCCAACGTGGACTGCACCTCGGGCGAGGCATAGCCGTGCACCGCGTTGAGCGGCCCTGTCATCGCCTGGGCCACGTCCAGTTCGCGTCCGTCGCGGTCGAGCCCGGGTGGCATCTGGGCGATCAGCTCCAGGCACCGGGCGTGGTGGCGGCTCGCCTCCGCGTTCGCGAATACTCGCGTGGCCGCCTCGGCGGCCCGGCCGAAGTAGTGCAGGGCGCGATCCGGTCGTCCGCCGCGGTCGTACTGCTCGGCGAGCTGCGCGGCCGCCTCGTTGACGTCGGTCGCGTGGAGCAGCTCGAGTCCCTGGGCCAGGCGGCGATGCAGCAACCATCGGCGCGGTGGGCTGACCAGCTCGTACGCGGCGTCGCGCAGCAGGTCGTGGGAGAAGTCGTAGCCATCGCCCTGTTCGGTCACGATCCGGCGCCGCCACAGCTCGTCCACCGCCTGCACCAGTGCGTCCGCGTCGAGATCGCTGGCCTCGCACAGCAGGTCCAGGCTGAAGTCGCGGCCGAGGGCGGCGGCGAGCGCGGCCACCTCGCGAGCCGACGGAGACGACTGCTCCAGCCGGCGGTGCAGGATGGCCCGCAGGTTGGGCAGCGCCACCGGTTCGCCGGGGGCCGGCGAGCCGTGCGCGGCCTCCACCACGAACAGCGGATAGCCTCCCGTGGCCGCATGCAGGACCCCCGCCTCCGCCGCGGTCACCGGGCGGCCGAGCAGCGACGCCGTCAACGCGGCGGTGCCGGTGGAGTCCAACGGCGCCAGGGAAAGGTCGGTGACCAGCCGCGCCGATCTCCACGCCCGCAGTGACGCGGCGACCTCCGCGTTGCGGTCCAGTTCATCCGCCCGGACCGTGGCGGCGACGAGCAGCGGGGCGTGGCCGGCGAAGCGGAGCAGGAAGGTCAGCCAGGCCACCGTCTCCTGGTCACACCACTGTAGGTCGTCGAGCACGAGCAGGGTCCGACGCCCGGTGGACAGCACGGCCCGGGCGAGCCCTTCGAAGAACCGGTGGCGCTGCCAGGCGTCTGCCATCGCGTGCGAGCCTGACTGCGC
>NZ_CAUVXO010000098.1:5073-13057 GCF_963555865.1 Protofrankia sp. Cr1 | reverse complement strand
GGACGCCTGCGGCACCAGCCGCTCGACCTCCATCCGCCACACCGGGTCCAACCGTTTGACGCCCGGCTTGAGGTCGCTGGCCCGCAGCCACTCCGCCACCGGTGCGAGTGCGAGACGCCCGGCCAACCCGAAGCACCGCGTTGTGGCGACGGCCGCCCCGCTGTCGCGGGCGATGGTGGCAAGCTCGGCAACCAGCCGGCTCTTGCCGACCCCCGCCTGCCCGGACACCACCACCAGCCCACTGCGCCCGGCGGCTGCCTGTTGCCATTTGCTCACCAGCAGTGCCGCCTCGCCGTCTCGGCCGACGAAGCCCGCCCCGGCCGCACCCGACCGTCTGGGCCGTCGATCCGTTGGCACCCGGTCGGGTTGCGGTGCGCCGCGCCGCCCGAACAGCCGCTCGACCACCCTTGTGGTCTCCGGGCCGGGGCTGACCCCGAGCTTCTGCTCCAGCACGGATGCGCAGCGGTGGTAGGTCCGCATCACGGCCCCGCGGTCCCCGGACTCGGCCTGCAATTCCATCAGGACGCGGTACCCGACCTCCTCCAGCGGCTCCAGCTCGACGCGACGCCGGGTGACCTCGATCGCGCGGACGCGGTCGCCGGATGCGCGCCACCCGCGGACGGCCTCGTCGCACAGATCCGTGCATTCCCGGCACAGCAGCTCACGCTGATCGAGAACCCAGTCGTCGTACATCCCGGGCAGCAGGTCGCCTCGGTACTCGGCGATCGCCGCTGCCGCGTGACGCAGGAAACCGGAGTGGTCACCTGCCGACCGGGCCGCGGCCGCCGCCAGCCGCTCCGTCCGGAAGACGCGGACGTCGACCCGGCAGGTCGGGGTGTCCCGCCAGGTCAATGCCGTCGGTTCCACCACCAGGGAGGGGACTTCACCTATCGCGAGGCGCAGGTTGTGCAGCTCCCGCCGCAGGTTCGTGCGCGCCTGGGCCTCGCCTGAGTCCGGCCAGAAGACGCCGGCCAGGTGCTGTCTGCTTTGCGAGACCTCCGCGTGCAGGACGAGGTACGCCAGCAACGCGATGGAGCGCGGCGACGGCGAGCGTCCCCCGACCCTCGCCCCACCCGCGACGCGCTGTTCGCTCAACAGACGTACGTCCAACATGGCGAGAACCCTCTCCGGCTCCTCGTACCCATGATCCTGGCACCACATTCTCGCCCATCGACTCGGCTTCAGGACGTATCTGATCTGGTGGTCGGAGTGACCCTGGGGCGATGCGCGGCGGCAATCGACCTGCTGGGGCCTTCAGGTGTTCCTTGCAAGGGCCGTCATGGGGCGTCGGCATCGGTCTTCTCCGTAGCGGCCCGTCCGCAACCTTCGGAGCGAACAGCAGCGGCCCGGGTACCTCCATGGTCTGGTGGCACACTGGTCGTGGTGAAGCCATCAGGAAACCGTAGTTCTGCCGACGTCCCAGCTCCACGCACCTCGGCCCACGCCGACGAGGACCGCCAGTGTCGAATGCCCGATCGACTCGCGCCGTGCCGGCGCGTAGCGCGCATAGCACGCAGCGCGCCGAGCCGACGTTGCTCTACATGATGAAACAGGTTGAGTTGGTGGTCCGCTCGCACCTGGACGAGATCTTCCGGCCGATCGGACTGACCGCCCTGCAGTACACGGCGTTGACCGTGCTGGAACGGCACCCGGACATGTCCTCGGCGCAACTCGCCCGCAATTCCTTCGTCACGGCGCAGACCATGGCCGACATGGTGACCGCCCTGCAGGAGCGTGGCCTGATCGAGCGGCACCGCGATCCCGATGACCGTCGGCGCCTGGTGCTGGCCCTCACACCCGACGGGCGGCAGCTGCTGAGCGCCCACCGGGACAAGGTCAGCGACCTGGAGACCGAGATGCTCGCCGGGGTGAGCGAGGAGCAGGCCGCCGAGCTGCGCCGGATCCTGCTGGTCTGCCGCGCCAACCTGGTTGGGCACCCGCCGCACTGAGCGGGGCCGTCGGCGTAGGCGGATCGGAGGGAAGGGAGAGTCCATAGTCAGGTTTCCTGTTAAAAACTATCAGGAAACCTGTACATCGCACGATTCGTGTGGCACGCTTCACACCCAGCCGAACCCACCGGCACACGGACGCTGGAGGCCACCCGAATGACCATTCTCAACCGACCCGCAAACGACGTAGTCGTGACGACACCGCCACGCGGCCTGACGCGCGGCACGCTGGCTGCGGCCGCGCTGGCGGTCTGCGTCGCCCAAGTCGGGCTGGCGATCCCGGCCGTGCTCAACGGTCAGTTCCAGCAGGATCTGGGCACCACCTCGTCACAGTTAACCTGGATCTCCGACGCGTTCCTCGTCCCGGTCACGCTCCTCGAACTCACCTTCGGGGTCATGGGTGACCTGTTCGGGCGCAAGCGCCTCCTGGTCGGGGGAACTATGCTGCTCGCCCTCGGGCAGTTCCTCGCGGTCCTCACCCCGGGAACCGGCAGTTCGACCGGGACCCGGGTGCTGGTGTTGTGGTTGGGCCAGATCATCGCGGGCGTCGGTGCCGCCGCGATCTTCCCGACATCGCTTGCCATGATTGCAGCCGGCACGCACACCGTCCGTGACCGGTCGCGCGGCATCGCGATCTGGGCGGCGGCGTTGGCGTCGGGTGGCTTCGTCTCTCCGGTGCTCGGCGGCTTCCTGGCGCGCTACGGCTTCGGTAGTGATCCCTACGCCGGCTGGCGGTGGGCGTTCGTGGCCGTCATCGTGCTGTCAGTGATCAGCATCGGCGTGTCGGTGCGGTTTGCCCGGAACTCCGCGGCCCCCGAGGGTCGCTCGCTCGACTGGCCGGGGCAGATAACCATAGCGGTGGCGTTGTTCGCGCTGTTGTACGCCGTGATCCAGGGTCCGACGAGCGGCTGGCACAGCGGTGGCGTGATCGCCGGATTCGTGCTGGCTGCGCTGTTCCTGGTCCTGTTCGTGCTGGCGGAGCGCCGCTCGGCCGCGCCGTTGCTGCGGCTGGAACTGTTCGCCAACCGCGCGTACTCGGTCGCCGCGGTCGCGACGGTCATCGGCATGTTCGCCTACCTCGGCACCGCCTACTCCACGAGCATCCGCCTGTCGGCGATCCAGGGGTTCACCCCGCTGAAGACCTCGATCGCGTTCATCCTGCTCAACGTGATGACGCTGGTGTTGATGCCCTTCACCTCGCGCGTCCTCGAGCATTACAACCCGCGGTGGACGCTGGGTATCAGCTTCGCGCTCGTCGCAGTCGCCGACTTCTGGCTGTCGGAGGTGTCCGCGACGAACCTGTCCATCGCGCCGATCGTGGCTCCCCTGCTCATCGCCGGTGTCGGGTTTGCGGTGGCACTGTCGGCTATCACGGCTGTAGCGGTGAACACCGTCCCCAATCACCTCGCCGGCATGGCGAGCGGGTCGACCAGCCTGCTGCGCGACTTCGGGTTCACCCTCGGGCCGGCCATCATCGGCGCGATCGCGCTGAGCCGCGCCGCCGCGGAGGTCTCGCACAAGGTCAGCAACAACGCCGCGTTGGCCAAGGCCCTGGAGGCGTTCAACAGCTCGGCGGCCGGCGCGCCGGCGGCGCAGCAACCAGCGCTGCATGCGGCGATCGGCGCGGTGAACTCCGGACCACTCGGGGCCAACGCCGTCCCCGCCTCGATAGCTCTGCCCGATGGCACGGTCATCCCGTTCAACCCGCTCAAGGACGTGGCCTTCCACGCTCTTGATCACGCCTACGCTCTCGGGTACGTCGTCTGTGGCGTTGCCGCCGTGGTCGCCGCTGTGCTGGCGGCGGTCGGTCTGGGCGGCCGGTCGCACGAAGTCATGATCACTGAGGAGAGTCTGGCCGGGTGAGATCGGCAACCGGGTCGTGGTCGGCGCCGCGGTCGGCCAGCCGCGGTCGGCCAGCCGTTGTCGGCCAGCCGTTGTCGCCGCAGCGTGGATCTGAGATAGTCAGGAAACCTGTTTAATTGGGCGGTCGGCCCGGCTGGTCGTCGCGGCACGCAGCCCCAGCGAGAGGAGTCCACGGATGACGTCAGGACGGGGGACAGACGGCCCCCTCGACGGCAGGGTCGCGATCATCACGGGCAGTGGCCGGGGGCTCGGGCTCGCCTACGCGCGGGCGCTCGCGGCGGCCGGTGCCGCTGTCGTCGTCAACGACGTCGACGCCGAGGTCGCCGACGCGGCGGCGCGATCCATCGCCGACACCGGCGGTCGGGCCGTTGCGCACGTTGGCGCCGTCGGGTCCACCGACGTCGCGCAGGCGCTGGTGGACCGCGCGGTCGCGGAGTTCGGCCGCCTCGACATCCTCATCACCAACGCCGGCATCCTACGTGACACGGTGTTGTGGAAGATGACCGACGAGGACTTCGACGACGTCGTCAGCGTGCATCTGCGCGGCACGTTCACCTGTGTGCGCGCCGCCGCCACCCGCATGCGCGAGCAGGGGGAGGGCGGCCGCATCATCTGCGTCGGCTCGCCCACCGGCCAGGTCGGCAACTTCGGTCAGACGAACTACGCGGCGGCGAAGGCCGGGATCGTCGGCATGGTGCGAACCTGGGCGCTCGAGCTCGCCCGCGCGCGGATCACCGTCAACGCGGTGATTCCCGTGGCCGCCACCGGCATGACCGAGACCGCACCGTTCCTGAAGCCGTACGTCGACGCGCTGCATGCCGGTGAGCCGGTGGCGCCCTACGCCCGCCGTGAGCTCAGCTTCGGGCCGCCCGAGGACGTGGCGGGGCTCCTGGTGTTCCTCGCCTCTGACGCCGCCGCCGACGTCAACGGCCAGGCCGTCGGGCTTGGCGGCGACCGGCTCGCGCTGTGGTCGCATCCCACCGAAGCGGTGGTGGCCTTCGCGGACGGCGGCTGGAGCGCGCAGGCGATCGCCGACGTCTGGCCCAAGGAGTTCACCGGCCAGCTGCAGACCGTCGGCCAGACCTTCCCGCAAGCCTACTAACGGAGTGTCGTGATGGGTATCGACCTCGACGCGGTCACCGCGATCGACACACACGTGCATGTCGAGTCCGACGGCCACGGGCACTGCTCGCTGGACGACGAACTGATGGCGGCGTCGGCGGCGTATTTCAAGGCGGGGGAGAACCGAACACCCGACCTGGCCGCCATCGCCGAGTACTACCGCGAGCGCAACCTGGCCGCCGTGGTGTTCACCGTCGACGCACACACGGCCACCGGCCATCCGGCGCTCTCCAGCGAGGACATCGTCGCCGCGGCGGCGAAGTACGACGACGTCGTGATCCCGTTCGCCTCCGTCGACCCGCACGACGGGGCGTCCGCGGTGGACCGACTGCGTGACCTCGCCGCGGCCGGGGCACGTGGTCTCAAGCTGCACCCGTCCATGCAGGCCTTCAGCCCGAATGACAGGACGCACTATCCGCTCTACGAAGCCGCGGCCGAACTCGGCCTGCCGGTCGTCTTCCACACCGGTCAGACCGGTATCGGCGCCGGTCTGCCCGGCGGGCGCGGCATCAAGCTTCGCTACTCCGACCCGATGCTCATCGACGACGTCGCCGCGGACCACCCGCAGCTGACCGTCGTCCTGGCCCATCCGTCGGTGCCGTGGCAGGACGCGGCGATCTCGATCGCGACGCACAAGGCGAACGTGTTCATCGATCTTTCCGGCTGGTCGCCGAAGTACTTCCCGCCGCAGCTCGTACGGGCCGCCAACGGCCTGCTCAAGCACAAGGTGCTGTTCGGCTCGGACTATCCGGTGATCACGCCGGACCGGTGGCTGACCGACTTCGCCGCGCTGGACATCAAACCGGCGGTGCGGCCGCTGATCCTGAAGGACAACGCCGCGCGCATGCTCGGGCTGGCGCGGACAGGAGGATGACGCGATGCCGGACTACGGACTGGGCAGCTGGCCGGCTCGTCGGGCCCGCATCAACGGCGCGGACGTGGCGTTACGCCAGCACACCGAGCCCGCAGAGCACAGCGAGCCCGGAAAGCCCGGAGAGCACAGCGAGCACAGCGAGCAATCGGCAGACCGCAGCCTGACCTACGCCGAACTGGCCGCCCGGGTCGAGCGTCTGAGCCTGGCGTTTGCCGAGCTCGGCGTGGGCCACGGCGACCGGGTCGCTTACCTCGGCCCGAACGACATCGCGACCTTCGAGGTCTTCTTCGCCACCGCCCGGCTAGGCGCGATCTTCGTCCCGTTCAACACCCGACTGGCGGCGGACGAGGTCGCCTACCTGCTCGACGACGCGCGTCCAACGGTCCTGGTCTACGGCCCGGAGCTGGCCGATCTGGTGGTCGCGGTGGACCCGGCCGCACACGGGGTCGCCGCGGTCGTGCCGGTGGCCGGGTCCGGGCCGGGTAGCTACGCCGCACTCCTGCACGCCGCGGCGGGGGCTGGGGCGGGGCACTGCGTGGTGCGTTCGGAGGTGGCGCTGTCCGACGACGCGGTGATCCTTTACACCAGCGGCACCACCGGCCGCCCGAAGGGCGCCGTGCTCAGCCACGCGAACATGACGTTCAACACGATGAACCAGTTGGCGCACGTGGATGTCCTGACCAGCGACGTGGCCCTCTGCATGGCTCCCCTGTTCCACGCGGCCGGGCTCGGACAGGTGAGCCTGCCGACCCTGTTCAAGGGCGGCACCGTTGTCGTCGCTCCGAGATTCGACCCGGGCTACGTGCTGTCGGCGATCGCCGCGCTGCGCATTGCGTCGTTCTCCGCCGTGCCGACGATGCTGCAGATGTTGTGCGAGCATCCGGACTTCGCCGCGGCGGACCTCAGCTCCCTACGCTTCGTGATCTACGGGGGGTCGACGGTAGCCGAGCGTGTCGCGGTCGCCTGGCAGCGCCGTGGCGTGCCGCTCCTGCAGGGCTACGGGATGACCGAGGCCAGCCCCGGCGTCTACCTGGCGGTGCCGCAGGGCGCGGCAGCGCGGCCGATCTCGATCGGCGTGCCGCACTTCTTCACCGACGTGTCACTGGCCGCCGGGGCCGACGAGCCGGAGCCGGGGACGTCCGGCGAACTGCTGGTGCGCGGCCTCAACGTGTTCCGCGGGTACTGGAACCGGCCGGCGGAGACCGACCGTGCCTTCACCGACGGCTGGTTCCGCTCCGGTGACGTCGTGCGGGTCGCGCAGGACGGTTGGGCCTACGTCGTCGACCGACTCACGGATGTGATCATCTCCGGCGGGGAGAACGTCTACCCGGTCGAGGTCGAGGCGGTGCTCAACGCGCTGCCGGGCGTGGTCGACGCCGCGGTCGTCGGGGTCGCCGACGACCGCTGGGGCGAGGTCGGATTCGCCTTCGTCATCGCTGACCCGGATGCCTGGACCGAGGAGTCCTTGCGGGCCGCGTTGCGGGGCCGCCTGGCTTCCTTCAAGATCCCGAAATATGTGCTGTTTGTCCCGGTCCTCCCGCGAACCGCCACCGGGAAGGTTCGCAAACAGGACCTTCGCGCCACGGCGGCCGGCGCGGCCACCGCGGCCGGGACCCCAACCTTCCATTGAGGAGACAGACCGTGTCCACAGTCGTCGACACCCTGGCCGACCTGACCCCGCTGGTTGGAACGAGTCTGGGCGCCAGTTCGTGGGTAGAGATCGACCAACACCGCATCGACACTTTTGCCGATGCGACCGGCGACCAGCAGTGGATCCACACCGACCCGGCGCGGGCCAAGGACGGGCCGTTCGGTACGACGATCGCGCACGGCTATCTCACCCTGTCACTGCTGATCCCGCTGTGGTCGGAGTTGCTGGACGTCCGCGAGGTCCGCACCAAGGTGAACTACGGCCTGGGCAAGGTGCGTTTCCCAGCGCCGGTTCCGGTGGGGTCCAAGGTGCGGGTGACGGCGACCCTGGTGGGGCTTGAGCCGGTCGACGGCGGGATGCAGCTCACCATCGACGCGGTGATCGAGCGCGACGGTGGTGGCAAGCCGGTGTGCGTCGCCCAGCCGATCTTCCGCTTTCTCATCTAGAGCGTCCCCTGTTGCCGGTCGCTCTTGGTCTCGCGGCACTATTCACCTGCGACGGCACCAGGTAAAACCGAGATGGGGA
>NZ_CAUVXO010000098.1:3454-4644 GCF_963555865.1 Protofrankia sp. Cr1 | reverse complement strand
TGCGGAGGTGCAGTGTGGCTGACAACCGCGGGGTGGCGTACATGGAGCCCGGCCGGGTCGAGGTGGTCGACCTGGACTTTCCCGGGCTGGTCTTACAGGACGGGCCGGGGGTCAACCCGGCGAACGTGGGCCGGCAGTGCCCGCACGGCGTCATCCTGAAGGTGGTGTCGACCAATATCTGCGGCAGCGACCAGCACATGGTCCGCGGCCGGACGACCGCGCCGGCCGGGCTGGTCCTCGGCCACGAGATCACCGGTGAGGTCGTCGAGACCGGCCGGGACGTCGAGTTCATCAAGGCCGGGGACCTCGTCTCCGTCCCGTTCAACATCGCCTGCGGGCGTTGTCGCAACTGCAAGGAACGCAAGACCGGCATCTGCCTGAACGTCAACCCGGACCGGCCCGGGTCGGCCTACGGCTACGTCGACATGGGCGGCTGGGTCGGCGGCCAGGCAGAGTACGTGATGATCCCCTACGCCGACTGGAACCTGTTGCGCTTCCCCGACCGGGACCAGGCCATGGCGAAGATCCTCGATTTGACGATGCTGTCGGACATCTTCCCCACCGGCTTCCACGGCTGTGTCACCGCCGGGGTCGGCCCCGGCTCCACCGTGTACATCGCCGGGGCGGGGCCGGTGGGGCTGGCCGCGGCGGCGTCCGCGTTCCTGCTGGGTGCCGCGGTGGTCATCGTCGGTGACCTCAACGCCGAGCGGCTGGCGCAGGCCCGCAGCTTCGGCTGCGCGACCGTCGATGTGTCACTCGGTGACCTCGGCGGCCAGATCGCGGAGATCCTCGGTGAGCCGGAGGTGGACTGCGCGGTCGACGCGGTCGGGTTCGAGGCCCGCGGGCACGCCCCGGACGCTGCCGAGGCGCCCGCCGCCGTCCTGAACGCGGTCATGGAGATCACCCGGGCCGGCGGGTCGATCGGTATTCCCGGGCTGTATGTGACCGGTGACCCGGGCGCGGCCGACGAGGCGGCGAAGGTCGGCTCGCTGTCGATCCGGATCGGGCTGGGCTGGGCCCGCTCGCACGCCTTGTTCACCGGCCAGTGCCCGGTGATGACGTATCACCGACAGCTGATGATGGCGATCCTGCACGACCGGGTGCAGATCGCGAAGGCGGTCAACGCCACCCCTATCCCGCTGGAGCAGGCCCCCGCCGGCTACCGCACCTTCGATCAGGGTGCGGCCCGC
>NZ_CAUVXO010000098.1:1664-2802 GCF_963555865.1 Protofrankia sp. Cr1 | reverse complement strand
GCCACCACCGTGGCTTCGCCGGGTGTCGCCGCTGTCGGCCCGCCTCGAGGGCTCGACTTCGACGGCCGCGTTGTCGTCCATACCCGGCGTAGCGCATCCGACGGTGTGGTGTCCCTGCAGCTGGAGAATGCTTCGGGAACGCCGCTGCCGGGGTGGGCCCCGGGCGCCCACATCGATCTCGTGTTGCCCAACGGGCTCGTGCGGCAGTACTCACTGTGCGGTCCGGCCGCGGACTGCGGCACGTGGCGGATCGGTGTGCTTCGCGAGCCGGCGGGCCGGGGTGGGTCGGCCTGGATCCACGACAACGCCCAGGCGGGCACCGAGCTGCATGTCCGGGGGCCTCGCAACAACTTCGCGCTGCGGGCGGCGTCCCGCTACGTGTTCATCGCCGGCGGCATCGGGATCACCCCGCTGCTGTCCATGGTGGCGGCGGCCGAAGCGGCGGGCGCAGACTGGACGCTGCACTACGGCGGGCGGCGCCGGGCATCGATGGCCTTTCTCGACGAGCTCGCGCGTTATGGGGACAGGGTGCGGGTGCGTCCCGAGGACGAGTTCGGGATGCTCGACCTGGCCGCGATCCTGAGCGTGCCGTCCCCGTCGACGCTCGTGTACTGCTGCGGGCCGGCGGGCCTGATCGATGCCGTCGAGTCGCGCTGCACGTCGTGGGCGTCCGGAGCCCTGCACGTGGAACGGTTTGCCGCCGCGGCGTCCACCGTGTCGCCGTCGGTATCGGTGGTGTCGGCATCGGGCGAGGGCGGCAACCGGCCGATCGAGGTTGAGTGCCGGCGTTCTGGAATCACGCTGACGGTGCCGCCGGAACTGTCGATCCTTCAGGTGGTCGAGGACGCCGGTCTGGGGGTCCTGTCCTCGTGCGCGGAGGGTATCTGCGGGACCTGCGAAACGGCGGTCCTGGATGGTGAGGTCGATCATCGGGACTCGCTACTGACCGACGACGAACGTGCCACGAACGACATGATGATGATCTGCGTTTCACGCGCGAGGCACGACCGCCTCGTGCTGGATCTGTAGTGGTTCGATGTTCTCCGAGCAAGGCAGGTGGCTCGCCATCGAACCCCGTCATCGTCCGTACCGACCGGGCACGCGGATCGCCGGTCGCGCCGTGACAGTGCTGTCACAC
>NZ_CAUVXO010000098.1:0-1372 GCF_963555865.1 Protofrankia sp. Cr1 | reverse complement strand
CGACGGCCCGGTGTCACCCGGGTTTCTCGGAAGCACCAGGTCACCTTGCCCGTCGATGTGCTTCGGGAGGCGGGGCTCGGTCCCGGCGACGAACTCCGGGTGACCGCCGATGGACGCGGCAGGCTCGTCCTCACCGTTGTCCATGATCCTCTTGAGGAGCTGATCGGCTCTGCTCCGGGGTCGTCCGCCATGACCGATCTCGACGCGTTGAGGAACGAATGGGAGCGGTAGTCCTCGATACGAGCGTGGTCCTTGCGTTGTTCGACCCCGATGACTCCCTGCACACAGGTGCGGTCCAGGCGGCCCGCCGTCGGCGCGACGCCGGTGATGGTTTCGTGCTACCGGCGAGCGTGCTGGCCGAGTTGCTCGTCGGTGCCGCGCGCCGGAGCGAGGAGGAGGTTGCCGTGCGCCGACGGCTCACTACCGCCGCATTCGGGCCGCCGTATCCTGTGGACGAAGCTGTCGCGGTTGCGGCCGCGCTACGGCGGGCGCGGCACCAGTCCCTACGGCTACCGGACGCGCTCGTGTTTGCTGCCGCCGACGTCGTCGGCGCTGAAACCATACTTACCGGCGACAAACGCTGGCAGAGTCTTGACGATCGGGTCGAGGTTGTCCGGTAGACGTGGGCAATGGCTCGCCGCATCGCTCCCCGTCCATCGCTTCGCGAGGCACGGGTACCCCGGCTCCGTCGGTCTCCACCCAACACCAGGGTGACTCCCTCCTCCGCCTCGCGATCTACCCACCCCAGCCTCGCTATCCCTGGGGTGACCAGGAGCGGACACCGGCGCGGGCGAACCTGCGCGGCTCCCGGTACGGCCAGCCCACTCCGGTAGATCTGCACCCGGCTGGTGCGACACCGGACGGGCTCCGCGACGTTGCCGGCAACGTGTGGGAGTGGACATCGACCCTTCGCCCCCTACCGGTTCGACGAGCCTGCCGGGATCGAACGCAGCATCGCCGCGCTCGCCGACGGCCTGGCGGAACTCGGCCACGCGGTCACCATCATCGCCGCCGGGCCGGCAGCCCGAGGACCGGCGGGTCGTCCGGCTGCACAGCCTGCACCTTCCACCGTTGCTGCACCCCGACACATTCGACGCCGCACTCGCGCAGGCATCCGGGCTGGCCGCCGAACTCGACGCGATCGCCCACGATCGACGGTTCGACCTCGTCTGCTGCGCGCAGCCACTGGCACGTCACCCGCGGTGCCACCTCGACCGTGGGCACAGGTCCGCCCGTTCCTCGCCGAGGCCGGGCTGGTCATCGTCGGGACTGTCCCAAACACCCTCCGGCCAGGTGCGAAGAGCCCGTTTAGGTGGAGTCCGGGTTCAGGGCGCGGCGGCGGACCTCGCCCGGCGTCAGACCGTAGCGTTCT
>NZ_CAUVXO010000097.1:10522-14033 GCF_963555865.1 Protofrankia sp. Cr1 | reverse complement strand
CCGTTCCCCGAACGCCGCGAGGGTGTCCGCGGTGTAGGGATCAGAACCGGCGAGCATCGCGCCGAGCCGACCGGACGCGGCGATCAGCGACGCGGTCTTCTCTGTGATCACACGGAGATAGTGCTCAACAGGATCCTGTCCCGCAACCGGTCCGACGGTTTCCCGGATCTGCCCCTCGCACAGGGTCGCAATCGTACGCGCCAGGATACGGGTGGCCGCCGGACCCAGATCAGCGGTGATGTCCGACGCCCGGGCGAACAGGAAGTCACCGGTCAGGATAGCGATCGTATTGGTCCATCGGACGTTCGCCGACGCCGCTCCCCGTCGCAACGGCGCTTCGTCCATGACGTCATCGTGGTAGAGGGTCGACAGGTGGGTAAGCTCGATCGCCACCGCGGCCGGAACGACACCTTCGGCGTCGGGGTCGGCAAACTGGGCGGCGAGCAGCACGACCATCGGTCGGAACCGCTTGCCGCCGGCGTCCACCAGGTGCCGCGACGTCTCGGTGACAAAGGGTACGTCGCTGCGAACGGCATCCCGCAGCATCCGTTCGACTTTGTCAAGCCCAAGGCGAACAGCATATTCAAGATCAGGATCTGTCCTGATTCCCGCGAGATCCAGCCCGGTTGCGCTCATATGTTCGTCAGCGTACGAAGCCGGAGGCGGCAGCGGTGCCGGCAAGGTCGAGCAGCGGCTGTGGAGCAACTCCCAGCAGCAGCGTCACGATCGCCCCGACGCCGACTGCGGCATAGGTGAGTGTCGGACGAGTGACTACTATCGGACCCTCCGTCGCCGGTTCCTGGAAGAACATCAATACGATCACCCGGACGTAGAAGAAGGCGGCGATCGCGCTCGTGACGAGTGCCACAATCACCAGTGGCGTTGCGTGTCCGGCGACGGCCGCCTGGAAGACCGCGAACTTCCCGGTGAACCCGCTGGTCAGCGGGATACCGGCAAGAGCGAGCAGAAGGAAGGCGAAGATGCCCGCGAGAACCGGCGACCGCCGCCCCAGCCCCTGCCACTGGGACAGGTCGCTCGCCTCGCCGTCGGAGTTCCTGACCATGGTAACGAGACCGAATGCGGCAATCGTGGTGAAACCGTAGGCGACCAGATAGAACAGAGTGCCGCGCAGCCCGTCGCTGTTCGCCGCGGCGAGACCGGTGAGCAGGAAGCCGGCGTGGGCGATCGCCGAATAGGCGAGCATCCGCTTGATGTCGCGCTGGGTCAGCGCCAGCACCGCGCCGACAACCATGGTCAGGATGGCGATCGTCCAGACCATCGGCCGCCAGTCCCAGCGCAGGCCGCCGAAGGCCACGTAGAAGACCCGAAGCAGTGCCCCGAAGGCCGCCACCTTCGTACCCGCGGCCATGAACGCGGTGATCGGTGTCGGTGATCCCTGATAGACGTCCGGAGTCCACGAGTGAAACGGCGCCGCACCGATCTTGAAAAAGAGTCCGATCCCGAGAAGGGCCATGCCCAGGTACAGGTAGGTGTCGTTCGCACCGACCGTACCCGCGGCATCGGCGATCCGGCCGAGGTCGACGCTGCCGGCATAGCCGTAGAGGAAGGCCAGACCGTAGATGAAAAAAGCCGAGGAGAACGCCCCGAGCAGAAAGTACTTCATCGCGGCTTCCTGCGACAGCAGCCGGCGGCGGCGGGCGAGGCCGGCGAGCAGGTAGAGCGGCAGAGACAGAATCTCCAGCGCCACAAACATGGTCAGAAGTGTGTTGGCGGAGACGAACAACAACATCCCGGCCACCGAGAAGGCCATCAACGCGTATACCTCGGTCTGCACACCGGCGGAGGTCCGCGCGGCGGTCGCCCCCGGTGAACCCGGGGTGAGCGCCGCGGAGGCCACGATCGCGCCGCCGGAGGAGTCCAACCGCCGTTCTGCAACGAGCAACACCGCCAGGAAGGCGAACAGCAGGATGGCGCCTTCCATGAACAACGTGGGGCTGTCGATGGCCACCGCACCGGCGGCCAGGATCTGCCGGCGGCCGCGCAACAACACGACTGCGACAAATGCGGCCGCGAACCCGCTGGCCGCCAGCAGCGGCTGGAGCGTCCGGCGTGCCTTCGCCGGCGCGAAGGCGTCGATGAGGACAGCCGCCAGCGCCACCCCGAACACGATGATGATCGGGCTCAGTGCCACGTACTGGATCGACGGGACGTCGATCGTCGCCCGGGTGCTCTGGGCCAAGCCGTCCTGAGCCAGGAGCTGCTGGCCCAGGACGGCGGTTGGTGCGGCGCTCACGAGTGGCCTCCGGCGTGGCTTGCGTTCACGGGCGCGGCGTTCACTGGGACGGTAGACCCCGGATCGGTGTGCCCGGCGTCTTCGAACGTGGCCGTGACGGTCGGACGGATGATATCGATGAGTGGCTTCGGGTAAACGCCGAGCGCAATGATCAACGCGACCACCGGGGCAACGACGATCTTCTCTCGAACACTGAGATCGAGAACACCCTTGGCCTGCTCATGGACCAGCGGGCCGGTCATGGTCCGCTGATAGAGATACAGGATGTAGATCGCGGCCAACACGATTCCACAGGTGGCCACGATCGCCAGCGCCCGATACCGGGTGAACGTTCCGACCAGCACCAGGAACTCACTGACGAAGCTGTTCAGGCCTGGCAGCGCAAGCGATGACAGACCCGCGATCAGGAAGACCCCGGCCAGTACCGGGGTGACCTTCGCCATTCCGCCGTAGGCGCTGACGTCCCGGCTGCCGCGCCGGGCCACCAGGAACCCGACCACGAGGAACAGCAGCCCCGTGGACAGACCGTGGTTGACCATGTAGAGCACCGCGCCCGTCCCGCCCTGAGACGTCAACGCGAAGGTTCCCATGGCGATGAAGCCGAAGTGCGCCAGCGACGTGTACGCAACCAGCCGTTTCATGTCCCGCTGGCCGATCGCCAGCAGCGCGCCGTAGAAGATTCCGATCACCGCGAGGGCGAGCACCATGGGCGCGAAGTAGGACGAGGCAGCCGGGAACAGCGGGATGCAGTATCGGATCAGCCCGAAGGTTCCAACCTTGTCCAGGACCCCCACCAGCAGGATCGCGCCGCCGGTCGGCGACTGCGCGCCGGCGTCGGGCAGCCAGGTGTGGAAGGGGAACAGCGGCGCCTTGATGGCGAACGCGATGAAGAAGCCGAGAAACAGCAGTTTCTGGACGCCCGGAGTGATGTCAAGCTGGCGCAGTGTCGCGAAGTCAAAGGTGCCGGTACCCAGCTGGTCGGCTGAGACCACATACAGGCCGATCACGGCGGCGAGCATCAACAGGCCGCCGAACAGGCTGTAGAGCAGGAACTTCACCGCGGCGTAGGACCGCTGCGCCTGCTCCTTGACCGCTCCGTAGCTCCCGATCAGGAAGTACATCGGGATCAGCATCGCCTCGAAGAACACGTAGAACAGGAACACGTCGGTCGCCGCGAACACGCCGATCATCCCCGCTTCGAGGGCAAGCAGGAGGGCGAAGAACCCGGAAACGCTGCGTCTGCTCACCACACCGGCA
>NZ_CAUVXO010000097.1:0-10250 GCF_963555865.1 Protofrankia sp. Cr1 | reverse complement strand
ATGCCGTCAGCGCCCACCGAGTAGGAGACCCCGAACTGCCTGATCCAGGAGTACTTCTGGGCGAACTGGAAACCGGCACGCGACGGCTCGTACGCGATGGTCGCCAACAGCGCCAGCCCGAACTCCACGAGCGTGACCGCGAGTGTGATCTGCTTGGCCACGGTGGCGAACCGCCGTGGGACGGCCAGCACGACAACCGCGGCCGCGGCCGGGACGATCAGCAGGACCGTCAACCAGGGGAAACTGTTCACGTCATCCGGCCTTTACCAGGTAGAGCGCGCCGACCACGAGGACGGCACCTCCCAACATCGACAGCGCATAGGAGCGGACGAATCCGGTCTGGGTCCGGCGCAACCGGCCGGACAGGCCGCCGACCGCCGCGGCGGTGCCGCGGACCACACCATCGACTCCAACGGTGTCCAGCCAGACCAGGAACCGGGTGGCGTACTGGCCCGGGCGCATGAACACGGTCTCGTTGAACGTGTTGGCGTAGAGATCGTGTCGCGCGGCAACGGTCACCAGGCCGACCTCGGCGTCGGGCCGGGCCACGGCCTCGACCGGGCGGAGCTGGTAACGAAGGTAGGCCCCGGCGAACCCGCCGGCGGCGACGAGCAGGGTGAGTGCGGTGAGAACCGCGGGGGACATGGTGTGCACGCCCACCTCGGCGCTCTCGCCGACCACCGGCGCCAGCCAGTTCTGGATGGAACCACCGAGGACGAACAGGCCACCGGCAACCGCCGCCCCGATCGCCAACGGGACCATCGGGGCGGTCATCACGGTCGGGGACTCGTGTGGGTGCCTGGCCTCCGGCCCCGTCTGCGACCAGCGGCGCTCGCCGTGGAAGGTCATGAGGAACAGCCGCGTCATGTAGAAGGCGGTGATCCCCGCGCCGAGCAACGCAGCCGAGCCCAGCAGATACCCGCTGGTTCCGCCCTTGTCGAAGGCCGCTTCAATGATTTTGTCCTTGGTGAAGAACCCGGACAGCGGGGGAACTCCGATGATCGCAAGATAACAGATACCGAAGGTAGCCCAGGTGATCGGCATCAGCCGCCAGAGGGCACCGTATTTTCGCATATCCTGCTCGCCGTCCATGGCGTGGATCACCGAACCCGAGCCGAGGAACAGTCCCGCCTTGAAGAAGCCGTGCGCGAGCAGATGCATGATCCCGAGTGCGTAACCCGCCGGACCGAGACCGACGGCCAGAAACATGTAACCGATCTGGCTCACCGTCGAATAGGCGAGCACCTTCTTGATGTCGTCGTAGGCACAACCGATGACACAGCCGATCAGGATGGTGCCGGCACCGATGATCACAACAACGGTCCGGGCCGCCTGGGTTTCGGTGAAAATCGGGTTGGCCCGGGCGATGAGATACACCCCCGCCGTCACCATCGTGGCCGCGTGGATGAGCGCGGAGATCGGGGTCGGACCCTCCATCGCATCGGGCAACCACGCCTGCAGCGGGAACTGGCCGGACTTCCCGCAGGCGCCCAGCAGGAGCAACAGTGCGATCGCCGTCAGCGTCCCATAACCGATGACACCCGCGGCGGCCGCGCCGAACACCGTGCCGAAGTTCGTGCTGCCGACCGTCGCGAACATGAACATGACAGCCAGGGCCAGCCCGACGTCGCCGACCCGGTTCATGTAGAAGGCCTTGTTCGCGGCGGTCGCCGCGGCCGGTTTGTACTCCCAGAACTTGATGAGCAGGTAGGACGAGAGACCGACCAGCTCCCACCCGGCGTAGAGGACCAGGAAGTTGTCACCGAGCACGAGCAGCAACATGGATGCCAGGAACAGGTTCATGTAGGCGAAGAACTTCCGCCGCGCCGGATCGTGCGCCATGTAGCCGATCGAATAGACGTGGATGAGCGTCCCCACCCCGGTGATCAGCAGGACGAAGAGCGCGGACAACTGATCGAACAGCAGTCCGGCATCCACCTGGAAACTGTTGACCGGAATCCAGGAGAACAGGTGTTGCGAGACCGCCCGATCGCCGCCGCCGCGCCCTAGCAGCGCGAAGAACAGCACCAGAGCCACGACAAAGCTTGTGGCGGCGGTCGCGGTACCCAGCAGGTGTCCCCAGCGGTCGGTCCGGCGCCCACCCAGCAACAGGATCGCCGCCCCCGCCAGCGGCAGCACCAACAACAGCCACATCACCGAGAACGAGCCGACGGCGGGGGCGTACTGCAGCTCATGCGGCATGGCGTACCTCGTTACCGCCGGCACGGCCACCGAATGCATGGCCAAGATGTATATGCGTCACTGCACTCATCGTCCGTTCTGCCGTAACCGGAATTCCGGCCACCACTTCGTCACTACACCTGGCGCCAGCGCCGTCGACTGGCCGGCTGAAGACCTTCTGGATCATCGCCCACATCGACCGATATCCACCGGACAGGCTCTAGTACTTCAGGAGATTCACGTCGTCCACCGAGGCGGAGCGGCGGGTTCGGAAGATCGTGAGAATGATGGCCAGGCCGATGACCACCTCCGCGGCGGCGACGACCATCACGAAGAAAGCGATGATCTGGCCGTCCAGCGTTCCGTTGATCCTGGAGAAGGTGACCAGAGTCAGGTTCGCCGCGTTGAGCATCAGCTCGACGCACATGAACACGACAATGGCGTTACGGCGCAGCAGGACGCCCACCGCCCCGATCGTGAACAGGAGAGCGGACAGGATCAGATAGTTCGCGGGGTTCACCGGACCGTGCCCTTTCCGGCCCCGACCGGGTGCGGGCTGTCCGCATCCCCACGGCCGGAACCACTGGCGGAACCACTGGCGGAACCGCTGCCAGAACTCGTGCTGGAACCGGCCGGAAGTACCGACGGCGCGCTGGCTGCCTCGGGTGTCGCGTACACGCCCGGTCCCGGTGTCGGGGTGACCGGGCCACCGGCGGCGAACCGCCGCCGCAGCATGTCCTTCTGCGTGGGTTTGCCACCGACGCGTTCGCGATGGC
Organism: Protofrankia sp. Cr1; assembly: GCF_963555865.1. NCBI lineage: Bacteria > Bacillati > Actinomycetota > Actinomycetes > Frankiales > Frankiaceae > Protofrankia > Protofrankia sp. Cr1. Next base: position 7,293 of record NZ_CAUVXO010000097.1, on the reverse strand, counting down.
CGAGCACCATGGCGCCGACCGCAGCAATGATCAGCAATGCGGACACGATCTCGAACACGAACACGTAGTCGGTGAACAGCAGACGGGCGATCGCCTGGATGTTGCCGCCGTTGTTGGCCGCATCGAGCCCGGCGGCCTTGGTCCCACTGATCACACCGCCGATCGGAAACACCATCAGCCCGGCGAACCCGACCCCGAGGACAATCGCCGCCACCCGCTGGCCTCGCAGGGTCTCCACGAGGGAGTCCGAGGAGTCCACCCCGACCAGCATGAGCACGAACAGGAACAACACCATGATTGCCCCGGTGTACACGATAATCTGTACGAAACCGAGGAACGGCGCATCCTGCACCATGTAGAAGACGGCCAGACAGAACAGGTTCACGACCAGCAGCAGTGCCCCGTGCACGGCGCTGCGAGCGAGCACCATGGCCAGTGCGGCGAGAACGGCCACCGGCGCGAGTATCCAGAAGGTCGTGGCCTCACCGGTGGATGTCCGGGTGAACTCACCCGCCGCCTGAACCATGATTTCCGCACTCATCGGACCAGCTCCGAATCCCCGCCACGCACCGCATCCGGGTCAGGGGACCCGGAACCGGCAGAGCCCGAGGCGTCGAACGGACCCGAGCGGTTCGGGTCGAACCGGTAATAGTCCGTTTCGCTGTCGCCGAGGAACATGGGATGCGGCGGCGCCGTCATCCCGTCCCCCAGCGGAGCGAGCAGCTGTTCCTTGGTGAAGATGAGATCCGAGCGGCTGTCGTCGGCGAGCTCGTAATCGTTGGTCATGGTCAGTGCCCTGGTCGGGCATGCCTCTATGCACAGGCCGCACAGGATGCAGCGCAGATAGTTGATCTGGTAGACGCGCCCGTACCGTTCTCCCGGGGAGTACCGCTCCTCCTCGGTGTTGTCGGCGCCTTCGACGTAGATCGCGTCCGCTGGGCACGCCCAGGCGCACAGCTCACACCCGACGCACTTCTCCAGCCCGTCCGGATGACGGTTGAGTTGGTGCCGGCCGTGGAAGCGGGGCGCGGTCGCCTTCTTCTCCTCCGGATACTGCTCGGTCGTCGGCTTCTTGAACATGGTCGAGAAGGTGACGCCGAAACCCTTGTAGGGGTCGAAGATCCCCATGGCTCAGCTCTCCTGACGCGGTCCACCCGCGGCGATGACGGAAGACGGTCGATGCGGGCCGGGGGTGTACGGCGGCGACGGCGACTTCGATGATGACTGCGATGACGGCTGGTGCGGCGGCCACGGAATCCGCTCCAGGCTGGGTGCGTTGCGCGTGCGCTCGTCTTCGGCGGCCTCAAGACGTTCGGCGTGCTTTCGAGCGCCGGGGTCGAGCAGGGTGATGATGAGCAGGATTCCCACCGCGATCCCGAAACCGATCAGCCACGGTGTCCGGTCGGTGACGTTCTCCCGGTACACCTTGAAGGTCGCCACGGCGAGCAGCCATACGAGCCCGACCGGGATCAGGACCTTCCAGCCGAACGCCATGAACTGGTCGTAGCGAAGCCGGGGCAGCGTGCCGCGCAGCCAGATGAAGACGAACAGGAATGCCAGCAGCTTCAGCACGAACCAGATCACCGGAAACCAACCGGTGTCGAAGTGCGAGAGGTACGGAATCGGCGGCGGCTGCCATCCGCCGAGGAACAGTGTCGTCGCCACCGCGGACACGGTGACCGTGTTGATGTACTCGGCGAGGAAGAAGAACGCGAACTTGATCGAACTGTACTCGGTGTGGAAACCGCCGACCAGCTCTCCTTCGGCTTCGGGCAGGTCGAACGGCGTCCGGTTGGTCTCTCCGACCATCGCGATGCAGTAGATGATGAAGGACGGCACCAGCCACACGTTCCACCAGTGGCGCTGGCCCGCGACGATGCCCGACGTCGACAGCGTCCCCGAGTTGAGGAAGACCGCGACGAAGGACAAGCCCATCGCGACCTCGTAGGAAATGATCTGGGCCGCCGAACGCAGGGAGCCCAGCAACGGGTAGGTCGATCCGCTCGCCCAGCCGGAGAGAATGAGCCCGTACACGCCCAGCGATGACGCCGAGAGCACGAACAGAACCGCGACCGGTAGGTCCGCGAGCTGCAGTGCGGTGTGATGGCCGAAAATCGACACATCGGGACCGAAAGGGATAACCGAAAACGCGAGGAAGGCCGGGATAGCCGAAACGATGGGTGCGAGGATGAAGACCGGCCGGTCCGCGAGAACCGGGATGATGTCCTCTTTGAGCATCAGCTTCACGCCGTCGGCCAGGCTCTGCAGCCAGCCCTTGGGGCCGTGCCGGTTCGGGCCGACCCGCTGTTGCATCCGAGCGACCACCTTACGCTCGAACACGATGGCGAAAAGCGTTGTCAGCAGCAGGAACGCGAACACGGCAACGGCCTTGAGGAGGATCAGCCAGAACGGGTCGCTGCCGAAGGCCGACAGGTCCGGATCTCCGGCGGCGGCGGCCAGCGGCTGCCCCACGGGGGCCCCGAGCGAGGATGAATAGCTCATGACCGGCCCTTCGAAGTCCGCCCGCTCGCGCCGACCCGTACCAGCTCGCCGGTGCGGGACGCGAGTGAGCGGCGCAGGTGTGAACCGGGCGAGAAGGTCGGGACCCACACCACCCGGTCAGGCATGGACGTGATCTCCAGGGGCAGCGTGATCGTCCCACGGTCGCTGGTGACCGAGACCAGGTCACCGTCGACCACGCCTATCTCGCCGGCGCTCGCCGCGGACAGCCTGACCTTCGGCGGTCGGGCCGTCCCGGCGAGATAGGGCTCGCCGTCCTGCATCCGACCGTCGTCGATCAGCTGGTGCCAGCTCGCCAGCACGGCGTGACCGACGGGCGGGTCAGGTGGCACCGGCGGTGCCACCGACGGCGCCGGTACCCGCCGAACCGCGTCACCGGCACGGCCGAGCATGGCGAGCTCACGGGCGGCCGAGCCGGGGTCCGCGACACCGAGCGCCACCCCGAGTTGGGCGGCAAGCATGTGCAGCACCCGCACGTCGGCCAGGGCCGGAGTCTCCAGAACCTGTTGGAACGCGCGCAGGCGTCCCTCCCAGTTGACGAACGAGCCCGCCTTCTCCGCCACCGGTGCGACCGGCAGAACGACATCGGCGACCTCGGCCACCGCGGACCGGCGAACTTCCAGCGAGACACAGAACGGCACGCCCGCGATCGCGGTGAACGCGGCGGCCGGGTCGGGCAGGTCCTCGACGTCCAGCCCGGCCACGACGAGCCCGTCGAGCTCGCCGGCAGCCGCCGCGGCGAGGATGGCCGCGGTGTCGCGGCCGGGCCGCACCGGCACGGCCGCGCCCCAGGCTTCCTCCACCTCTGCCCGTGCCGCCGCGTCGGCGACCGGGCGGCCACCGGGCAGCAGCGAGGGCAGGACGCCTGCGGCCAGGGCACCACGCTCGCCGGCGCGACGGGGCACCCAGGCCAGCCGAGCGCCGGTCGCCTCCGCAAGTCGCAGGACCGCGGTGAAGGTCCCGGGGGCCTGCGCGGCCCGCTCCCCCACCAGGATCACGGCTCCGGGCGCCCGCAGCGCCGCACCGACCTGCAATGCCGCACCGGCCGGCAGGTCCGCAGCACCTGCGTCCCCGGCTGCCAGGCTCGACAGCAGCGCAGCCTCCCCGCCGGGGGCGGTGGGCAGCAGCGTCCCGGCCATCTTGGCCAGGCCCGGGGTCGCCACCGGCGCGATCGAGAAGATCGCCGTCCCCCGCCTGGCCGCGGCCTTGCGCAGCCGTAGGAAGGTGATCGGCGCCTCGTCCTCGGGTTCCAGACAGACCAGCAGCACCGCGGGCGCGGCCGCGAGGTCGGCGTGGGTCACTCCGATGCCGGTACCGGCGACGGCGTGGGCCAGGAACTCCTCTTCCTCCGCCGAGTGCGGCCGGGCGCGGAAATCCACGTCGTTGGTGTGCAGGACGAGCCGGGCGAACTTGGCGTAGGCATAGGCGTCCTCGCGGGTCAGCCGGCCACCGGCCAGGACGCCGACGCCGTGGCGGTCCCGGCACTGCGCCAGGCCCCGGGCCGCGAACGCGAGCGCCTCGGTCCAGGATGCCTCGACGAGCTCGCCGGTGGCGTCGTCACGGACCAGCGGCGTGCGGAGCCGGTCGGCGCCGCCGGCGTAGGCAAAGGCGAACCGGCCCTTGTCGCAGTTCCACTCCTCGTTGACGGCCGGGTCGTCGGCGGCGAGCCGCCGCATCACCGTGCCGCGGCGATGATCCGTCCGCAACGCGCATCCGTCGGCACAGTGCTCACAGGTGGTCGGGGTCGAGACCAGGTCGAACGGCCGGGCGCGGAAACGGTAGGCCGCGCTGGTCAGCGCCCCCACCGGGCAGATCTGCACGGTGTTACCGGAGAAGTACGACGTGAACGGCTGGCCTTCGGCGACCGCCACCTGCTCGTCCGCACCCCGTTCGAACAGTTCGATGAACGGGTCGCCGGCGATCTGCGCGGAGAACCGGGTACAGCGCGCGCACAGCACGCAGCGCTCCCGGTCGAGCAGAATCTCGGTGGAGATGGCCAGCGGCTTGGGGTAGGTCCGCTTGGTCTCCTTGAACCGGGAGACGGCCTTGCCGTTGGCCATGGCCTGGTTCTGCAGCGGGCACTCACCCCCCTTGTCGCAGACCGGGCAGTCCAGCGGATGGTTGAGCAGCAGGAACTCCAGCGTCCCCGCCTGCGCCTTGGTGGCGACCGGCGAGGTGAGCTGGGTACGCACGACCATGTCGGCCGACACTGCCGCCGTACAGGACGCGACCGGCTTGCGCTGGCCCTCGACCTCGACGATGCACTGCCGGCAGGCGCCGACCGGGTCGAGCAGCGGATGGTCGCAGAAACGCGGGATCTCGATCCCGAGCAGTTCGGCCGCACGGATGATCAACGTCCCCTTGGGGACGCTGACGGCCTGGTCGTCGATGGTCAGGGTGACGAGGTCCGGCGGCGTGGGCACGACCGGAGGTGACGGGGCGCTGCTCGTCGACACGGTTGTCATAGTGATCAGTGAGCTCTCGCGAGGGCGTCCGGCGAACCGGCGACGCTGTCGGATGCGGACCGGGCCGATGCAGGCCGGTCAGATGCGGACCGGTCAGATGCGGGCCGGAGGAACTCGTCGCGAAAGAACGCGATGCCCGAAACGATCGGCGAGGTCGCACCGTCGGCAAGAGCGCAGAAGGCCCGGCCGAAGATGTTGTCGCAGGCGTCAAGCAGCGTGTCGACGTCGGCGGCGTCGCCGTCGCCCCGCTCGAGGCGGGACAGGATCTGCACCATCCACGGGGTTCCCTCACGGCACGGCGTGCACTTTCCGCACGACTCGTGCGCGTAGAACTGGGTCAGCCGCCGGACGACCTTGAGCATGTCCACGGTCTCATCCATGACCATGATGGCGGCCGTGCCGAGCAGGGAACCAGCCTCGGCGACACCCTCGAAGTCCAGTGGGACGTCGAGATGGTCGGCGGTGAGCATCGGCGTCGACGATCCGCCGGGGGTCCAGGCCTTCAGCCGCAACCCCCCGCGGACGCCCCCGGCCATCTCCAGCAGCTCGGCGAGAGTGGTTCCCATCGGCGCCTCGTACTGGCCCGGACGGGTCACATGCCCGGACAGGCTGTAGATCTTCGGCCCCGGTGAACGTTCGCGGCCCATCGACCGGAACCAGGCCACCCCGCGTCGGATGATGTACGGGACGCTGGCGATGGTCTCGACGTTGTTGACCACCGTCGGTGACGCGTACAGTCCGTGTGTCGCCGGGAAGGGCGGGCGCAGCCGGGGCTGACCACGGCGGCCCTCCAGGGAGTCCAGCAGCGCGGTCTCCTCGCCGCAGATGTAGGCACCGGCGCCGGAATGGACGACCAGATCCAGGTTGAACCCGCTGCCGAGGATGTCGGCGCCGAGGTAGCCGGCCTGATAGGCCTCGGCGACCGCGGCCCGCAGCCGCCGTCCGCAGTGCACCAGTTCCCCGCGCAGGTAGATGAAGGCGTTGTTCGCCCGCACCGCGAAGGAGGCGATGATGATGCCCTCGATCAGCGAGTGCGGGTCTGCGATCATCAACGGGGCGTCCTTGCAGGTACCGGGCTCGCCCTCATCCGCGTTGATGACCAGATAGTGCGGTTTGCCGTCGCCCTGCGGGATGAAGCCCCACTTCATGCCGGTGGGGAAGCCTGCGCCGCCACGACCCCGCAGACCGGAGTCCTTGATGAGCCCGATGATGGCGTCTGGGCCCGTCTCCAGCGCCTGGCGCAACGCCTGGTAACCGTCGGTGCGTTCGTAGGTGGCGAGCGTCCAGGACTCGGGAGTGTTCCAGCGTCCGGTGAGGACCGGGGTGACCGGCATGGTCAGCTCCCCTTCGTCTGATGGGCGGTCTGCCTGGTGCGGGCCCGTTTGGCGGTGCCGGTCGGGGCGACCGTCGCACCGACGGCCACCGGGTCGGGCGTGCCCGCGGCAACCGGACCCGGCATGTCCACGGCATCCGCGACGAGGAGACCCGCCACGGATGGTTCACCCACGCCCGGCCCGGCCACCGCGCCGGGGCGCGGGTCGGGGAAACCGGCCAGCTGCCGGGACGCCTCGACGAACGTGCACAACGGCGCGCCGCGGGTCGGAGTCGGACGTTCGCCGCGTTGCAGCGCGGCCACGATCTCGACGGCGGAGTCCGCGTCGACCTGGTCGAAGAACTCGTAGTTGACGGTCATCACCGGCGCGTAGTCGCAGGCCGCCAGGCACTCCGCATGCTCCAGCGTGATCGCGCCGTCCGGTGTCGTCTCGTCGTGGCCGACACCGAGATGATGCGAAAGCCGGGCGTAGACGTCCTCGCCGCCGACCAGGGCGCACGACAGGTTCGTGCAGACCGACACCAACCAGTCGCCGACCGGCTTGCGCTTGTACATCGTGTAGAAGGTCGCGACCGCGCTCACCTCGGCCTGGGTGATGGCGAGCTCGGTGGCGCAGAACTCGATCCCCTCGGCCGTGACGCAGCCGTCCTCGGCCTGCACGAGATGCAGCATGGGCAGCAGCGCCGAGCGGGAGCGACCCGGTGGGTACCGGGCGATGATGTCCCGCGCGGCGGCACGGGTCTGTTCGGTCAGTGGCATTACCGGTCAACTCCCCCGAGAACTGGGTCGAGGGACGCCACGCCGACGATCACGTCCGCGACCTGGCCGCCCTCGGTCATCGCCGGGACCGCCTGCAGGTTGACGAAGCTGGGATCCCGGACGTGGACACGGTAGGGCCTGGTGCCGCCGCCGCTGACGACGTGATAGCCCAGCTCGCCGCGGGGTGACTCCACAGCCTGTCTCTTATACACATCT
>NZ_CAUVXO010000096.1:6175-14532 GCF_963555865.1 Protofrankia sp. Cr1 | reverse complement strand
GGGTGTAGAGCCATGAGCGTGACTGCCCCGGGGGGGTTCCGGGCCGCAGGCGTAGCGGCCGGGCTCAAACCATCCGGCCGCCTGGATGTCGCGGTTGTCGTCAACGACGGTCCGACGGATGCCGCCGCGGGCGTCTTCACCGGCAACCGGGTGCAGGCGGCGCCCGTCCTCTGGTCCCGCCAGGTGATCGCGGACGGCCGGCTGCGGGCGGTCGTCCTGAACTCCGGTGGCGCCAACGCGTGTACAGGACCAGCAGGCTTCACCGACACGCACCGCACTGCCGAGCACACCGCAGGCCTGCTGGGGCTGGGAGCGGGCGAGGTGGCAGTGTGCTCGACCGGCCTGATCGGGACCCGGCTCCCCATGGACCTACTGCTACCCGGTGTGACCAAGGCGGTGGCCGAGGTGTCGGCCACCGGCGGGACGGCCGCGGCCGAGGCGATCTGCACGACCGACACCGTCAGCAAGCAGGCTGTGCGCGCGGCGGGCGGGGTGACCGTCGGTGGGATGGCCAAGGGCGCCGCGATGCTCGCGCCGGCGCTCGCCACGATGCTCGTGGTGGTGACCACCGACGCAGTCGTCGACCCGGCCACCGCCGACCGGTTACTGCGGGACGCCTGCCGCACCACCTTCGAACGGGTGGACTCCGACGGATGCATGTCGACCAACGACACGGTGCTGCTGTTGGCGAGCGGCGCGTCCGGGATGAGTGTGTCCGCGGACACGCTCGGTGGCCTGGTGACCGATACCTGCGCCGACCTTGCCGGGCAGCTGCTCGCCGACGCGGAAGGCTCGACCAAGACGATCGCGATCACCGTGACGGGGGCGGCCGGTGAGGACGACGCCCTGGCGGTCGGCCGGGCGGTGGCGCGCTGCAACCTGCTCAAGTGTGCGCTCTACGGCAACGATCCGAACTGGGGCCGGGTGCTCGCGGCGGTCGGCACCACCCGGGCCGCCTTCGAACCAGACGCGCTGGATGTCGCGATCAACGGCGTATGGGTGTGCCGGGCCGGTGCGCCGGGCCAGCCGCGTGAACTCGTCGACCTGACCGGCCGGGCGGTCTCCATCCAGATAGACCTGCATGCCGGCGCCACGGAGCTGACTGTCTGGACGAACGATCTCACTGATGGTTACGTCCACGAGAACTCGGCGTACTCGACATGACCACCGCACCGGCCGCGGACCGGCCCTCGGCACTGGCCCGGGGGCATGCCGCGCTGGCCAAGACCACCGTGCTGATCGAGGCGCTGCCCTGGCTGTCGCGTTTCCACGGTTCCACCGTTGTGATCAAATATGGCGGCCATGCGATGAGCGACCCGGCGCTGCGCGAGGCGTTCGCCGCGGACGTCGTGTTCCTGCGGTACGCGGGCCTTCGGGTGGTCGTGGTCCACGGGGGCGGGCCACAGATCACCGCCCACCTGGCCCGTCTCGGTGTCGAATCGGTGTTCGCCGGCGGACTGCGGGTCACCACCCCGGAGACCATGGAGATTGTCCGGATGGTCCTGGTCGGCCAGGTCAACCGGGATGTGGTGGGTCTGGTCAACAGCCACGGTCCGTTCGCGGTGGGTCTGTCCGGCGAGGACGCCAACCTGCTCATCGCGCGGCGCAAGCCGGCCGTCGTGGATGGCAGCGAGGTCGACATCGGCCTGGTCGGGGACGTCGTCGAGGTCGCCCCCGAGACCCTGATCGCGTTGTTGGACTCCGGTAAGGTCCCGGTGGTCGCGACCGTCGCCCGCGGGATCGACGGCGGCGTGTACAACGTCAACGCAGACCTCGCCGCCGCCGCGCTGGCTGCCGCGATCGGCGCGGCGAAGCTGGTCATCCTCACCGACGTCGAGGGTCTGTACGCAGACTGGCCGGGCAGCGACGAGGTGATCAGCGAACTGACCGCCGCGGAGCTCGCGGACCTCCTACCCACACTGACCACTGGAATGATTCCGAAGATGGAGGCGTGCCTGCGGGCCGTGCACGGTGGCGTGCCACAGGCGCATGTCCTCGACGGCAGGGTGGCACACGCCGTCCTGCTGGAGGTCTTCACCGATGACGGGATCGGGACTCTGATCACGCCTGACACCGTGTCCGCCATCACCGTGGGAGGAGCCCCATGAACGCCGAGCTGCTCAACCGCCGAGATGCGGTGATCATGGCGGCCTACGGCCGTCCGCCGATCGCGCTGGAACGTGGTGCCGGGACCCGGGTGTGGGACGCGGACGGGCGCGAGTATCTCGACCTGCTCGCCGGAGTTGCCGTCAGCGTCCTGGGTCACTGTCACCCCGCCGTGCAGGCGGCCGTATGCGATCAGGTCGGACGCCTCGGCCATGTGTCCAACCTGTATGTGAACGAGCCGCAGATCGCCCTGGCCGAGCGGCTGTTGGAACTGCTCGGCGTCGACGGCCGGGTGTTCTTCTGCAACTCGGGCGCGGAGGCGAACGAGACGGCCATCAAGATCTCGCGCCGGACCGGCCGGAGTGAGATCGTCGCGGCGGAGGGATCCTTCCACGGACGGACCCTCGGCGCGCTGTCGATCACCGGCCAGCCGGCCAAGCGGGCGCCGTTCGAGCCGCTGCTGCCGGGCACGCGTTTTGTGCCCTACGGTGACGTCGCCGCTCTGGAGGCGGCGGTCGACGATCGCACCGCCGCGGTCTTCCTGGAACCGACGTTGGGTGAGGCCGGCGTGATCCCGCCGCCGCCGGGGTACCTGCGGGCGGCGCGCGACATCTGCGACCGCACGGGCGCCCTGCTTGTCCTGGACGAGATCCAAAGTGGCATCGGTCGGGCCGGAACCTGGTTCCTGCACCAGAGCGAGGCGGTTGTCCCCGATGTCCTGACACTGGCCAAGGGGCTCGGGGGCGGCCTGCCCATCGGTGCCTGCATCGGGTTCGGCCCGGCCGGCCATCTCCTGCGCCCGGGTGACCATGGCAGTACGTTCGGCGGCGGACCGATCGTCTGCGCGGCCGCGCTCGCGGTGCTCGCCACCATCGAGCGGGACGGGTTGATCGCCAACGCGGTGGAGGTCGGGCGCGTCCTGACCGACGGGATCCTCGGCGCCGGCGTACCGGGCGTGGTGGGGGTCCGTGGTCGTGGCCTGTGGCTGGCGATCGAGTTGGGTTCGCCGTTCGCCGGTGCCGTCGAAACCGCCGCCCGTGACGCGGGCTTCCTGGTCAACGCGGTCTGCGCGGACGCGGTGCGGCTCGCTCCGCCGTTGCTGCTCTCGGCCGCGGAGGCCGGTAGGTTCATCGCGGCGCTGCCCGAGATCGGCGGGGCTGCGCTGACCGCCGCCGAGCACTCTAAGGTCTGCGCATGACGGTGTATCCCGGTGTCCTCCGCCGCTGCGCTCCTTGCTCGCTGGCGCTCGCTGCGATGCTCGCTTTGGAGGCCACCTCATGACCATCCGACACTTTCTGCTGGATACCGACCTGACCCCGGGCGAACAGGCCGCCATCCTCGACGCGGCCGACCACCTCAAGGCGACCCGTCGGGTGCGGAGCACCGAGCCCGGCCCACTTGCCGGCCGCTCGGTGGCGTTGCTGTTCGAGAAGCCGTCCACCCGTACCCGGATGTCCTTCGACGTTGCCGTGGCCGAGCTCGGTGGGCACTGTGTGGTCGTCGACGCGGCCACCACCCAGCTCGGCAGGGGCGAATCCATCGAGGATACGGCGGCGGTCTTCAGCCGGTATGTCGACGCCATCGTGGTGCGGACGTTCGCCCAGGACCGGTTGGAGCGGATGGCGGCGGCGGCCTCGGTGCCGGTGGTCAACGCACTTTCCGATCATGCGCACCCGTGCCAGGCGCTCGCCGACCTGCAGACGATCCGGGAGCGAAGCGGCACCCTGGCCGGGTTGACTCTTGCCTACCTCGGGGACGGCAACAACGTCGCGCATTCGCTGGTACTGGCCGGTGCGCTTGCCGGCATGCGGGTGCGGGTGGCCTCGCCGCCCGGGTACGAACCCTTCGAGCAGGTGCTGCGGCAGGCAGCGGAGATCTGCTTGGTGACCGGTGGCGCGGTCACCGTGACCCATGACGCGCTCGAGGCCGCGTCCGGCGCTGACGTGCTCTATACCGACGTCTGGGCCTCCATGGGCCAGGACGCCGAGGCCGACAGCCGGTCGCTGGTCTTTCAGCCGTATCAGCTCGACGAAAAGGTGGTGGAGGCGGCCGGTGCTGACGCGATCGTCATGCACTGCCTGCCGGCGCACCGCGGCCTGGAGATCGCGGGTTCCGTCCTTGACGGACCCCGGTCGGTCGTCTTCGACCAAGCCGAGAACCGGCTGCACGCCCAGAAGGCGTTGCTGGCGTTTCTGCTGGAGCGGACTGATCCGGTCTCGCGGCCGTCCCCGCGGGTACTGGCTGGCAAGGTCACCCCGTGACCGCCTCATGACCGCCTCATGACGACACCGGCGCATGGGGTGGCTCGCCACGCGGCCGCGCCGCTGACCAAGCACGCGCGGCAGGCGCGGCTCGCGGCCCTGATAGCCCGTGAGTCGGTGCGCTCGCAGACGGAGCTGGCCCGCATGCTCGCGGCGGAGGGCGTCCAGGTCACACAGGCGACGCTGTCACGCGACCTCGACGACCTCGGCGCGACCAAGGTGCGGGGCCCTGACGGTGCGCTGGTGTATGCCGTCGATGTCAATCTGGCTCCGACGGAGTCCGTGCGGCTGCCGCTGGGCAGACTCTGTGAGGACCTCCTCGTTTCGGCCGAGGCCAACGGGGACCTGCTGGTCCTGCGGACCCCTGCGGGTGCGGCGCAGCTGTTCGCCTCGGCGCTGGACAGGGCGTCATTGCCGGAGGTCATGGGCACCATCGCCGGGGACGACACGGTCCTGGTGGTCTGCCGGTCGGCTCGGCTGGCCACCGGTGATCCCGCTGGTGGCGGTGGCCCGGGCGGCCCTGAACTCGCCGCACGGCTGCTCGACCTCGCCGACGGGCGCTCCCGCGGTTCACTGGCCAACCTGGCTGACCCGGCCCGGCGGGCCTGACCTGCGGGGCAGGATGATTATTTATTTGTGACCCGGGCTTTGCGACCCGAACATATCCGATCAAAGGTGGCGGGATGCTGGTTTTTCCCGCCACCGGAGACCCTTGATGATGGCTGGTCAAAGGTGGCGGGATGCTGGTTTTTCCCGCCACCGGAGACCCTTGATGATGGCTGGTCAAAGGTGGCGGGATGCTGGTTTTTCCCGCCACCGGAGACCCTCAATGATATGGGAAAGGTTGATCTGTGGTGACCGACCGCGTCGTACTCGCGTATTCGGGCGGCCTTGACACGTCCGTGGCCATTGGTTGGATCGGTGCCGAAACCGGTGCCGAGGTGGTCGCGCTGGCCGTTGACGTCGGCCAGGGCGGCGAAGATCTTGAACTGATCCGGCAGCGGGCGCTGACCTGCGGGGCGGTGGAATCCGTCGTGGTCGACGCGCGCGAGGAGTTCGCCCGGTCGTTCGTGGCTCCGGCTATCCGCGCGAATGCACTCTACATGGACCGCTATCCGTTGATTTCGTCCTTGTCGAGGCCGGTCATCGTCCGTCATCTGGTCGAGGCAGCTCACACCTTCGGTGCCGGAGCCATTGCGCACGGCTGTACCGGCAAGGGCAACGACCAGGTGCGGTTCGAGGTGGGCGTGATGGCCCTCGCCCCTGACCTGCAGGTGCTGGCGCCGGTGCGGGACTCGGGAATGACACGGGACAAGGCGATCGCGTTCGCGGACGAGCGCAACCTGCCGATCGACGTGACCGCGCGCTCGCCCTACTCCATCGACCAGAACCTCTGGGGCCGTACCGCCGAGTGCGGCGTGCTGGAGAACCCGTGGGTGCAGCCCCCGGAAGATGTCTTCGTCTACACCGCCGACCCGATGCTCGCGCGGGAACCGGACGAGCTGACCATCGGTTTCGTCGACGGGCTGCCGGTTTCCCTGGACGGCCGGGCCCTTCCCCTCGTGGCCCTGATCGTCGAGTTGAACCGGCGGGCGGGTGCACAGGGCGTCGGGCGTATTGACATGATCGAGGACAGGCTGGTGGGGATCAAGAGTCGGGAGATCTACGAGTGCCCGGCGGCGATCACTCTGCTTACCGCTCACCGTGACCTGGAGGACCTCACCCTCGAACGGGAGGTTGCCCGGTTCAAGCGGGGCGTGGACCAGCGCTGGGGCGAGCTTGTCTACGACGGCCTGTGGTACTCGCCGCTGCGGGCGGCGCTGGACGCGTTCATCGACGCCACGAGCGCCCGGGTCAGCGGAGACGTCCGGATCCGGCTCGCCGGTGGCGTGGCGCAGGTGGTCGGACGGCGCGGTGAGGCGAGCCTGTACGACCACGCGCTCGCGACCTATGACGCGGGTGACCAGTTCGATCAGCGGGACGCGCGGGGCTTCATCGACCTGTGGGGTCTGCCGACCAAGGTGTGGTCGGCTCGCGAACAGCGGCTGTCCCGGTGACCACGCCGGCATCCCAGTCACCGGCATCCCAGCCACCGGCACCCCAGTCACCGACCCGGCTGTGGGGTGGCCGTTTCGCCGGCGGGCCGGCCGAGGCGCTCGCCCGCCTGTCGGTCAGCGTCCAGTTCGACTGGCGGCTCGCCCCGTACGACCTGCGGGCCTCAGGCGCGCACGCCCGCGTGCTGCACCGCGCCGGCCTGCTCGACGACGACGAGATCACCGCGGTACTCGCAGCCCTGGACGATCTGGCCGAGGCTGTGCGAACCGGGCGGTTCCGGCCGACCGTCGACGACGAGGACGTGCACACGGCCCTGGAACGGGGTCTGCTCGAACGCCTCGGCACGCTCGGCGGCAAGCTGCGGGCGGGGCGTAGCCGCAATGACCAGGTTGCCACCGACCTGCGGATGTACCTGCGTGACCATGCTCGCCAGGTGGCGGCGTGTCTCGTCGACCTGCAGCTCGCCCTCGTCGATCAGGCGGCGGCCCAGGTGGACACGCCGGCTCCCGGGATGACCCACCTCCAGCACGCCCAGCCGATTTCCTTCGCTCACCAACTGCTCGCCCACGTCCACGCGTTTGCCCGTGATGTCGACCGGTTACGGGACTGGGACCGGCGTGCCGCGGTGTGCAGTCTGGGGGCGGGCGCGCTGGCCGGGTCCTCCCTCCCACTCGACCCGCAGGGCGTCGCTGTGGAGCTTGGTTTCGACTCGGCCTTCGCGAATTCGATCGACGCGGTCTCCGATCGCGACTTCGCCGCGGAGTTCCTGTTCGTGGCCGCGCTGACCGGCGTGCACCTGTCCCGTCTCGGCGAGGAGATCGTCTTGTGGACGAGCCGGGAGTTCGGCTGGGTCGAGCTGGACGACGCTTTCGCCACCGGAAGTTCGATCATGCCGCAGAAGAAGAACCCGGATGTCGCCGAGCTCGCTCGGGGCAAGTCCGGTCGGCTGGTCGGCGCGCTCACCGGCCTGCTCGTCGCGCTCAAGGGTCTGCCGCTGGCATATGACCGTGACCTGCAGGAGGACAAGGAGCCGGTGTTCGACGCGGTCGACACCCTGTTGGTGGTGTTGCCGGCGACCGTCGGGATGGTGGCGACCATGCGGGTGCATCGCGACCGCCTCGCCGAGGCCGCGCCTGCCGGGTTCGCGCTGGCTACCGATGTGGCCGAGTACCTCGTCCGACGCGGGGTGCCCTTCCGGGAGGCACATGAGGCGGTCGGGCAGCTGGTGGCCTGGTGTACCGCGCACGGGGTCGAACTCGACGAGGTCGGCGACGACGACCTGGTGGCCGTCAACCCGCGCCTGACTCCGGGGGTGCGCACCGTGCTCTCCGTCCAGGGGGCGCTGGAGGCCCGCTCCGCTCCGGGCGGGACGGCCCCCGTCCGGGTGCGCGAACAGCTGGCCGCCCTCACCGACCGGCTGGCCCAGGACCGCGAGTGGGCACACAGCCCCTGACGGCCCGCTGGTCAACCACTGACCGGGCACCGGTGGCTCCTGGCAGGTCGCTGTGACCTGCCAGGAGCCGTGCCGCACCGCGATGAGCGATGAGACGCGATGAGACGCGATGAGACGCACGCACCTGGATGCCGGACGCCGGCACAGCGGCAACGGCCCTCGATCCTCCCATAGCAGACAGGTGCGTCAAGGCGACATTCCGGCGATGTGATGTAGCTCACAGATCAAAAAGCCGTTGACATTTGACGTTCCCGTTCTGCACCCGTAATGTTCTCCTTGCCGGCGGAAAGCCGGGAGACACCGAAGCCAAGTCGCGACGGTGGCCCCAACCCCGGTCCGGCACTCTTCGTGAGTGATCGGAAACGACTGTCGAGGCTGACACCGGCTGATCCGGAGCGGTTTGACTCGATGGAAATTCGACAGTAGCTTTAAGAAGTTGTCCCGGACGGGTATCACAAAATACCCCATGGTGAACGCTTGCT
>NZ_CAUVXO010000096.1:4697-5765 GCF_963555865.1 Protofrankia sp. Cr1 | reverse complement strand
CCTTGAGAACTCAACAGCGTGCCGAAAGTCAGTGCCATAACCCCGTCAATATCGGGATGGTAGCAGGCTAATCTGGTCTGTTCCGCCTGATATGACGGAAAGAAATTCCTTTGACACGACAGACGATCTACGGATCTTTGTCGATGTCAGGGTCATCCCAGCCGCAAGGTTGGGAACTCCATGTCATCCCTCCGCCGGTGGTTTCGGCGGTTGTGATAAGAGACATCAACGGAGAGTTTGATCCTGGCTCAGGACGAACGCTGGCGGCGTGCTTAACACATGCAAGTCGAGCGGGAAGCTTCGGCTTTCAGCGGCGAACGGGTGAGTAACACGTGGGCAACCTGCCCCGAGCTCTGGAATAACTTCGGGAAACCGGGGCTAATACCGGATATGACACTACCGGACATCTGGTGGTGTGGAAAGATTTATCGGCTCGGGATGGGCCCGCGGCCTATCAGCTTGTTGGTGGGGTAACGGCCTACCAAGGCGACGACGGGTAGCCGGCCTGAGAGGGCGATCGGCCACACTGGGACTGAGACACGGCCCAGACTCCTACGGGAGGCAGCAGTGGGGAATATTGCGCAATGGGCGAAAGCCTGACGCAGCGACGCCGCGTGAGGGACGAAGGCCTTCGGGTTGTAAACCTCTTTCAGCAGGGACGAAGCGCAAGTGACGGTACCTGCAGAAGAAGCACCGGCCAACTACGTGCCAGCAGCCGCGGTAATACGTAGGGTGCAAGCGTTGTCCGGAATTATTGGGCGTAAAGAGCTCGTAGGCGGCTTGTTGCGTCGGCTGTGAAAACCCGGGGCTCAACCCCGGGCCTGCAGTCGATACGGGCAGGCTAGAGTCCGGCAGGGGAGACTGGAATTCCTGGTGTAGCGGTGAAATGCGCAGATATCAGGAGGAACACCGGTGGCGAAGGCGGGTCTCTGGGCCGGAACTGACGCTAAGGAGCGAAAGCGTGGGGAGCGAACAGGATTAGATACCCTGGTAGTCCACGCCGTAAACGTTGGGCGCTAGGTGTGGGGGACCTTCCACGGCCTCCGTGCCGCAGCTAACGCATTAAGC
>NZ_CAUVXO010000096.1:0-4364 GCF_963555865.1 Protofrankia sp. Cr1 | reverse complement strand
GCCCCGCCTGGGGAGTACGGCCGCAAGGCTAAAACTCAAAGGAATTGACGGGGGCCCGCACAAGCGGCGGAGCATGTGGCTTAATTCGATGCAACGCGAAGAACCTTACCAAGGCTTGACATGCAGGGAAATCTCGTAGAGATACGGGGTCCGCAAGGGCTCTGCACAGGTGGTGCATGGCTGTCGTCAGCTCGTGTCGTGAGATGTTGGGTTAAGTCCCGCAACGAGCGCAACCCTCGTTCTATGTTGCCAGCGAGTAATGTCGGGGACTCATAGGAGACTGCCGGGGTCAACTCGGAGGAAGGTGGGGATGACGTCAAGTCATCATGCCCCTTACGTCTTGGGCTGCACACATGCTACAATGGCCGGTACAAAGGGCTGCGATGCCGCAAGGTGGAGCGAATCCCAAAAAGCCGGTCTCAGTTCGGATCGGGGTCTGCAACTCGACCCCGTGAAGTCGGAGTCGCTAGTAATCGCAGATCAGCATTGCTGCGGTGAATACGTTCCCGGGCCTTGTACACACCGCCCGTCACGTCACGAAAGTCGGTAACACCCGAAGCCGGTGGCCTAACCCCTTGTGGGAGGGAGCCGTCGAAGGTGGGACCGGCGATTGGGACGAAGTCGTAACAAGGTAGCCGTACCGGAAGGTGCGGCTGGATCACCTCCTTTCTAAGGAGCATCTGGCAGGCGGGTTCGTCCTGTCTGTCCAGGGCCATTGTCGGATGTTCATGCCGGCATGGTGCTCAATGGGTGGAACGCTGGCTAGTGGGATGGGATGGCTGCTGCGGTTTCTAGTACGCCCTGCTCTGGTGGGGATGGAACGGGATCGTGGGGTCAGATCGTCTGAGGCACGCTGTTGGGTCCTGAGGGAGCGAGCTTCCTCGGCGATCATGTGAGCCCCTCGGTGTAGGTGCCGGGGGGTTCGGTCGCGGAACGGACCATTTGCTGCATGGAACTGTCGGCGTTTGCCGGTGGGCCGTGTGCTGGTGGATGGGACCGTCCGTACCTTGAGAACTGCACAGTGGACGCGAGCATCTTTGTGGTCAAGTTATTAAGGGCACACGGTGGATGCCTTGGCACCAGGAGCCGATGAAGGACGTGGGAGGCTGCGATATGCCTCGGGGAGCTGTCAACCAAGCTGTGATCCGAGGATTTCCGAATGGGGAAACCCGGCAGGACCCTAAATCCTGTCACCCTCGCCTGAACACATAGGGCGTGTGGAGGGAACGCGGGGAAGTGAAACATCTCATTACCCGCAGGAAGAGAAAACAACCGTGATTCCGCGAGTAGTGGTGAGCGAAAGCGGATGAGGCTAAACCAATCTCGTGTGATAGCCGGCAGGCGTTGCGTGGTTGGGGTTGTGGGATCGTTTTGACGGATGCTGCCGCTCTGTCGGGGAGTAAGAAAGTGCCGTGTTAGTCGAAGGCCATGCGAATGGGCCGCCATAGAGGGTAACAGCCCTGTAGACGAAAACATGGTACCTCCCGAACGTCATCCCAAGTAGCACGGAGCCCGTGAAATTCCGTGTGAATCTGGCGGGACCACCCGCTAAGCCTAAATACTCCCTGGTGACCGATAGCGGACTAGTACCGTGAGGGAAAGGTGAAAAGTACCCCGGGAGGGGAGTGAAATAGTACCTGAAACCGTGTGCCTACAATCCGTGGGAGCGGGGGTTCGCCTCTGTGACCGCGTGCCTTTTGAAGAATGAGCCTGCGAGTTTGCGGTGTGTGGCGAGGTTAACCCGTCGAGGGGTAGCCGTAGCGAAAGCGAGTCCGAACAGGGCGATTGAGTCGCATGTCCAAGACCCGAAGCCGAGTGATCTATCCATGGCCAGGTTGAAGCGCGGGTAAGACCGCGTGGAGGACCGAACCCACCAGGGTTGAAAACCTGGGGGATGAGCTGTGGATAGGGGTGAAAGGCCAATCAAACTCGGTGATAGCTGGTTCTCCCCGAAATGCATTTAGGTGCAGCGTCACGTGTTTCTTGCCGGAGGTAGAGCACTGGATGGCCTAGGGGGCCCACAAGCTTACTGAAGTCAGCCAAACTCCGAATGCCGGTAAGTGAAGCGTGGCAGTGAGACTGCGGGGGATAAGCTTCGTAGTCGAGAGGGAAACAGCCCAGATCGCCAGCTAAGGCCCCTAAGCGTGCGCTAAGTGGAAAAGGATGTGGAGTCGCCCAGACAACCAGGAGGTTGGCTTAGAAGCAGCCACCCTTTAAAGAGTGCGTAATAGCTCACTGGTCAAGTGGTTCTGCGCCGACAATGTAGCGGGGCTCAAGCGCACCGCCGAAGCTGCGGCATATGCGTTGGTTCGGCCTCCTTTTCGGAGGGGGTCCAGACGTGCATATGGGTAGGGGAGCGTCGTGTGGCGAGTGAAGCGGCGGGGTGACCCAGCCGTGGACGCCACGCGAGTGAGAATGCAGGCATGAGTAGCGAAAGACGGGTGAGAAACCCGTCCGCCGGATGACCAAGGGTTCCTGGGCCAGGCTAATCCGCCCAGGGTGAGTCGGGACCTAAGGCGAGGCCGACAGGCGTAGTCGATGGACAACGGGTTGATATTCCCGTACCGGCATTGTCGCGACCATGGCGAACCCGGTTCGTGCTAACCGTCCGAGCTGCATCTGGCCTTCGGGTCGGGTGTGGGGAGCACGGGACCCCGGCTGGTAGTAGGCAAGCGATGGGGTGACGCAGGAGGGTAGTCCAACCCAGGCGGTGGTTGTCCTGGGGCAAGGGTGTAGGGCGAGATATAGGCAAATCCGTATCTCATGTGCCTGAGACCTGATGCCGAGCCGATTGTGGCGAAGTGGATGATCCCATGCTGCCGAGAAAAGCCTCTAGCGAGTGGCAGGGCCGCCCGTACCCTAAACCGACACAGGTGGTCAGGTAGAGAATACCAAGGCGAGCGAGTGAACTGTGGTTAAGGAACTCGGCAAAATGCCCCCGTAACTTCGGGAGAAGGGGGGCCGCTTTCCGTGTAGGGGCATGCCTCCGAAGCGGAGAGAGGCCGCAGAGACCAGGGGAAAGCGACTGTTTACTAAAAACACAGCTCCGTGCGAAGTCGTAAGACGATGTATACGGAGTGACGCCTGCCCGGTGCTGGAACGTTAAGGGGACGGGTTAGTACTTCGGTGCGAAGCTCAGAACTTAAGCGCCAGTAAACGGCGGTGGTAACTATAACCATCCTAAGGTAGCGAAATTCCTTGTCGGGTAAGTTCCGACCTGCACGAATGGCGTAACGACTTTCCCACTGTCTCAACCACAGACTCGGCGAAATTGCATTACGAGTAAAGATGCTCGTTACGCGCGGCAGGACGGAAAGACCCCGGGACCTTTACTATAGCTTGATATTGATGTTCGGTTCGGCTTGTGTAGGATAGGTGGGAGACTGTGAAGTCGGAACGTCAGTTTCGGTGGAGTCGGCCTTGAAATACCACTCTGGTTGAATTGGATGTCTAACTTCGGTCCGTGATCCGGATCAGGGACAGTGTCAGGTGGGTAGTTTAACTGGGGCGGTTGCCTCCTAAAGAGTAACGGAGGCGCCCAAAGGTTCCCTCAGCCTGGTTGGCAATCAGGTGTCGAGTGCAAGTGCACAAGGGAGCTTGACTGTGAGACAGACATGTCGAGCAGGTGCGAAAGCAGGGACTAGTGATCCGGCGGTGGCTTGTGGAAGCGCCGTCGCTCAACGGATAAAAGGTACCCCGGGGATAACAGGCTGATCTTGCCCAAGAGTCCATATCGACGGCAAGGTTTGGCACCTCGATGTCGGCTCGTCGCATCCTGGGGCTGGAGTAGGTCCCAAGGGTTGGGCTGTTCGCCCATTAAAGCGGTACGCGAGCTGGGTTTAGAACGTCGTGAGACAGTTCGGTCCCTATCCGCCGCGCGCGCAGGAGACTTGAGAAGGGCTGTCCCTAGTACGAGAGGACCGGGACGGACGAACCTCTGGTGTGCCAGTTGTTCTGCCAAGAGCACGGCTGGTTGGCTACGTTCGGAAGGGATAACCGCTGAAAGCATCTAAGCGGGAAGCTCGCTTCAAGATGAGGTCTCCCACAGGGTTAACCTGGTAAGGCCCCCGACTAGAACATCGGGTTGATAGGCCGGAGGTGGAAGTGCGGCGACGCACGTAGCTGACCGGTACTAATAGGCCGAGGGCTTGACCACAAATATGCTACGCGTCCACTGTGCGGTTCTGGAGGGATGGCCGGTTTCGGCTGTGAACTTCATAGTGTTTCGGTGGCTATGGCGAAGGGGAAACGCCCGGTTCCATTCCGAACCCGGTAGCTAAGCCCTTCTGCGCCGATGGTACTGCGTGGGTGACTGCGTGGGAGAGTAGGACGCCGCCGGACTTCTTCTGAAGGAGGGGTTATCC
>NZ_CAUVXO010000095.1:0-13784 GCF_963555865.1 Protofrankia sp. Cr1 | reverse complement strand
AGGAGGGTCGGATGCCGGAGACGTCGGCACGGTCGCAGAGCCCGTCGGAACGCCATGAGCCGGCGCGTCCGGTCGTCACCCGCCGCCCCGACGGCGGCGGTGCTGGGGGTTCCGGGCTCCGCATGCTGCAGGGCACGGCAGGCAATCGCGCGACGACTGCCCTTCTCCGAGATGGGATCAACGGTGCTGCGGCATCAGCCCTGGAGCCGCTTGTGGCAGCACCGCTCGGTCCGACCGTCCACAGGGTGCCCACGGTTCAGCGGTCGTGGATCGGGGACCGGGTCGGGTGGGTACGCGACGGCACGCGCGACGGGAACTGGGAAACGGAGGATCCCCCCGGGGCGTACCGCGTGTTGAACGGCCTGTCGATGGACGACATGGTCCGGGTGCTGCGGGCACTGAGGCCGGCCGAGCGGGCGAAGCTGGCCGCCAATCTCGAAGAACAGGGTGGTCGTTCCGACCGTTCCCGCATCCACCTCGCGATCACCAACGCCTCGACCGCGACAGCCGACCCCGTGTTCCGGGAGCTCAGCGAGAACCTGCACTGGGCGATCCGCAGCGGTAACTTCACCAGCCCGCCGAACGGGGCGTTCCACATTCTCGCGGCGGCGACCGCGGCCCAGCAGTCCCGTCTGGCCGCGGCACTGAACCGCGATGCTCTTGACGCTCTGATCGACCGCCGCGACGAGGCGGCGGCCGTTCCCGGTGCGCCGGGTGCGCTGACGGTCATCGAACGCAGACGTGGAACGCAGGGATCCACAAGTCGTGAACAGCGCCTGACGGACCTCATCGACGGTGGAGCCTGGGTGCAGTTTTTCGCCGAATTCAACGGGATGCAGGAGTTCGACCAGCTGCGATTCCTGCGTGGTCATTCGGGCGCTATCCCTCCGATCCGTGACAACATCCGGAGGGCGGACGGCATTGGCGATCCCGTCCGGATCATCTACCTGCTGGAAAGGGCTACCACGCCCGCGTCGAGAGCCCTGTATGTCGACGCTATGGTCAACAGGTACTCCTGGCAGCCCAAATACCGGGTAGCTCACCCGGAGGACCTCTCGAACATCATCCGGTTCAGTGATCTGGCGGACGTCGAGCTGGATATCAGCACGATCGGTGACAACCAGATGAGCGAGGAGGAGGCCGACAGGCAGTTCCGCGAGGCGGTACCGGGGCCCGGCGGCTTTCTGTGGCCCGAGGTCCGCAACCGCAGCACGCTGCCGGTCCTGTGGCAGGTCAAGCAGCTGGTCCGCCAGCAGCAGTGGACGCTGCTGGGGGACGAGGTCCTGCGGCAGGGAATCTTCGTCGTCCAGTACCTGATGAATGTCGCTCTGCCGGTCGCGCACGCCTCGGCGATCCGGTCGCTCGGGGCACTGCGGGGGGCATCGCTCAGCGGTCGCTGGATGCAGGGATCCCAGGTCATCAAAGGGGGAGCCGCTCGGACGGTCATATCCGACGCGGAGGCGTTCACTCAGGCGCGGAACGCGCGGAACTCGGCGGTGGAGGCGTACAGGACGATGCCGAAGGCACAGCGCGAACAGATCGCCACGGTCACGGGTGGTGTCAACGTGCAGACCGGCGAGGTGGTCTCCGGGTACAACACCGCTGGCAGGTGCGCTGAGGACATGGTTGTGGAGCGCCTGGGAGGCGATGCCTCGAAGGTGAGGTTCTCCGAGGCGATTCGGCCCAGGACGGGGGAGCAGGTGCCGGTGTGCGAACGGTGTCAGGGCACGTACAGGCCTGCCCAGTTTCCCGAGGGCGTCATCTTCGAGGGGAGATAGATGCCCGTGGTTCGCAAGAGGCTTGCCCGGCTGGACGAGGTCGACTGGTCCTCGCTGCGCACCGCGCACGGGACCGCCGAGCACGTTCCAGCCGCGCTCAGAGCACTGCGCGAAGCTGAGGATACGGCCAGCGTCCATGAGGCGTACTGGAAGCTGGACAACTACATCGTGCTGCAGGGGACGCTGTACGAGAGTGCCTATTTTGCCGCGCCCTACATCCTCGACATCCTGCTCTCCGCCCAGCGGCCATCCGGTCTCGTCGCAGCTTACGACCTCTTGATCGAGATAGCTTGCGGGGTCTCCGATCCCGGGCTACCGACCACCGTCGCAGGGCCGGGTGGCCCCGTGGACCTCCGGGAGGCGTGTAGAACGGTCATCGCATCCGGTCGCTCGGCATATGCGGCGGATCTGCGCTCGGCCGACGGGGCTGTCCGTCGTCGGGCGCTGGACCTGCTCACATCGATTGATGACGACCCGAAAGATCTCGATGCGCTCCTTGCCGGGATCGACCCCGGCGACGACGAGGAGTTCGCGCGGTTACTGGAGCGGGCAAGAAACGAACTGGAATGGTAAACAGGCGGACTGCTGAAACTGTCAAAGATCATCAACTGTGATCTTCAGATGGTACTCGCCCGTTACCCGTCCGGCCCTGGACCGGGATCGTCGCCGGGAAGCGGTCGGAGGGGTGGCAGGCGTCCGGCCCGCCCGCGGTCGGCGTCGGCCTGCTGATGATTGTTTCGCCTTCGGTCGCCTGGCGGCGTGCCGCCGCGTACCGGACAGCACAGGCAAGGTTGGGCATCGTGGCTGGAGTGATCGAGCCGGAGAAGATGTAGCCGCTTCCTCTGTCACGGAAGTAACCGCCGAGCGTTACCCAACCCTGGCCGGTGGGTCGATCCGCCGGTTCAGCTGCCTGCCCGAACGGGCACCGACCGATCTGAACGCCATGATCGGCGCGAGTTTGTTGGTAGGTACGCTTTTCGGCCCGCTGGGCGTACCCAGCAACAAACTAACGCCGATCTTGTAATGGCAGACGCATGGTCGCCGTTCGGCGGAGCTGCGCCACGCTCCGGCGAATCACCCATGGTTATCTGATCAGCGATCAGTCGTCACGGCCTGTCGCGGTGAGCAGATCTTCGCAGGTGCAGCGGAGGGTGGCGGCGGCGCGGTGCAGCGGGCCACGGCGACCTAGCGGTTATCAAGCGCCGCTCTGGACTTGGTCCGTGTCGCGCAGCTCGGCCGCCCAGGACGCGAAGAAGGACCGCAGGTTGCTGATCTCCGTGGCTGGGATGGGAAGATCCTGATCAGCGAACCGACGCAGGGTGTCGAGCATGTCGGCAAAGACGGGGCGGTCGAAACCCGCGTCCGCTGCGGCAGCCCAGCTGAGGAGCTGTTCCTTTCCGTATCTACACGCGAGAGCGTGGACGTCGGTGAAGTCGCGGGCTTCCGCACGGCCGAACAGGGCAAGAGCCTTGCGGGCCGCGAGATCGTGTGCCTGCAGCGTGGGGCCGAGCTCGGTCCACGTCGGTGGTTCCTCGGGCGGGCTGTCGATCGCGATGTCCACGATCAGCGACTCGCCTTCCCCTTCGACGACCATGCGTGCGAAGGTCGCTGACCTGTGAATGTGGGTGACGCACCACCGCTGTTGCAGCGCATGCTTCTCGAAAGCGCCCGCTGCAGCGGGCACGGCTGATTCGTTTGTGCTGGCGGCGAAGATGTCGATGTCGCGCGTCGGTCGGGCGACGATCTCACGAGCGATGAGTGCGGCTCCGCCGGCCACGGCGAACCCGTCGCTTTCGGGCAAGCTGAAGAATGCCAGGGCGACGCGTCGCTGGAATGGCGTGATCATCGTCTAGTGATCAGGTTTTCCCACGCCTCCCGTATCGGCGCGGGCAGGACGAGGTCGGGCCAGGCGTCGATGAGAAGGGCACCGTCTATGTAGGTGACCACGTCGTCGGGCGTGCCCTCCCGCAGGACGATCTCGTAGACCCGTAGACGGTCCTGGCGCATGGCGAGGTCGTAGCAGCGTTCCGGAGCTGACCAGGAGAGGTGGAAAGGCAGCCTGACCTGGGCGACGGCGTGTCGAAGCGGTAGCCGTGGCAGCTGCTCCGGCACGACGAAAGGTCGCCCGTGTGGGCCAGCGGCCTGGTGGAAGGTCGGTCGGGGGGTGACATCGAGGACGAAACCGGCGGCTTCGATGATGCGTTCCGCGGTCACGAGGGTCGGGGACTTCGCGCCGTGCTCGTATGCGGCCAGGGTTGGCCGGGAGGTGCGTGCCCGGCGGGCCAGCTCGGCTCCGGAGAGCCCGGCCTCACGCCGGGCACGCTCGATCAGCCGGCCGGTGCTGTTCTCAGGCACAGCGCCTCCTCCGTTCCCTCGCTACGGTTCCATTCCGCTAACACCGTATCTCATCGGATACGATGTTAGCCGCCGCTCAACCGGGTTGGTCCAAGCGGTCTGTCGCGGTGAGCAGGCCTTCGCAGGTGCGGCGTGGCGGAGGGTAACGGCGCAACGGGCCCGCAGGTGATCTCCCCAGGGACGGGATGCGGGCCAGGTGTGACTGAAGTGACCTCGATCAAGGCCGTTGCAACCAGGCCCGGCTGCCCGATCGTGTCGGTCATCGCGGCGGTCACGGCCCAAGGCGGCAGGATTTTCGACCGTCCGCGTGATGATCGGCGTGCGTTTGTTGGTAGGTACGCTTTTCGGCCCGCTGGGCGTACACAGCAACAAACTAACGCCGATCATGTAATGGTAGGTGTTGAGGGTAGGCGTTCACCGTGCTTTCAGCAGCACGTTCCACAGGGTCAGGCCCGGGCCGAAGGCCATCGCCACCACGGGGTCGCCGGGGCGCAGCTGCCGGTTCTGTCGAATCTGCTGGAGAACCAGCGGAACCGTCGCCGACGAACAGTTGCCGCGGGTGTCGAGGATCTCCTGGCTCGCGGCGGTCTGGTCGGCCCGTAACCCGAGTTTCTCCGCGACCACATTCACGATGCGAGGCCCACCAGGGTGTATCGCCCACCCGGCGATGTCGTCGACGTCAAGTCCGTGCCGGCCCAGGAGCGCCCTGGTCGCCTTTTCGACATGCAGTGCCAGTACGTCGGGCACCTTTGCCGACAGGCTCATCCGAAAGCCGTGGTCGGTGACTGTCCACGTCATCAGTGATGCCGATGCCGGGTCGGTGACGGCCTCGGTGTCGACGACCTCCAGCCCGCCGTGGACCCCGCCGTGGACATCCGGTTCCAGCGCCACATCCGGTTCCAGGACCACGGCGCAGGCCGCGTCCCCGAACAGCGCGTGCGCGACGATCTGCTCGACATCGCGCTCAGCCCGGGGACCGAACGGCTGTACGTGCAGCGACGGCAGCTCCACGCACAGAACCACGGCGGGTCGTCCCTGCACCCGCACGTAATCGGTGGCGGTCGACAGCGCCGGCAGCGCCGCGTAGCAACCCATGTGGCCGATGAAGAGCCGCTGGGTGGTGGGCGGCATCCCCAGCTCGGCGGCCAGCGCGATGTCCAGGCCCGGGGTTGCATAGCCGGTGCAGGAGACCACGACGAACAGCCCGACGTCGGCGGGATGCAGGCCAGCGTCGGTGAGCGCGCCGAGCACCGCCTCCCGGCCGAGTGGATGCGCCGCGGTGACGTACCGGCGCATGCGGGTACCAGTGGTCCATTCGCTTACATCCTCCACCCGGGGATCGATCACACCGTGCCGGGTGCTCACGCCGCAACCGAGAAAAATCCTCCGGGCGGTCTGGTTTCCATTGTAACGGCGAGCGAACACATCGTCCCACAGCGCCTGCTGGCCCATCGGCGGCGGGAATGCCGTGCCCTGCCCGGTGAGCACCGCCGTGTGCATCCGGTTGGCGGCCGTGGCCGTGGCCGTGGCCGTGGCCGTGGCCTTTGGCATGGGGTGCTGCCGTTGCTGCGGTGGCCGGGCCGTTCGCGGTAGTTGCGCCGACGACTCCGGCCTGACTATGGCACCTGTGCTTGTTCGTGTTTGGCTGGACATCCGGCGGTACCCCTCCATACACCGAGAACAAAGTAGAGGCTCTGCGTATCCGCTTTATAATGAGCATCGGTTGTCGGAAGAAGCTCGTCTCACAGCGATTTTGGCGTGTCTGATACAAGTCACCGTCCGGCACCGGTATTATGCGGACCGGGGCTTGACATTCACCCCGCGTCGGACGTGCCGCGGGGTGATCGGGTCGGGACCGCTTGGTGGTTTCGGGCTATCGTGTGGAGAGCCCGTCTGTTCAGACCAGGTTGGGTCCGGCCGCCACCAGCAGCCCCACATCGGCGAGTGCGACCGCGAGGATGACGCGAAAAGCCCCACGTCCGACCGGTGGTGGATTCCCCCGGTTGGATTCGCCCACCAGGACCGCGACGACGGCGACACCGGTCACGGCGAGCCCCGCGATCGCCGTCGGACCGACCGATCCCGGGCCGAAAGCGATCACCACGGACGCGGCCGCGAGCAGTGTCACGGCCAGCCACAACGACCAGCGCGCCCCGACCCGGTGCGGCACACCGCGCACGCCGGCACGCAGGTCGTCGTCGAGGTCGGGCAGAACGTTGGCGAAGTGCCCCCCGCAGCCCAGCAGGGCGCCGGCCAGTAGCAGCCACCAGGCAGGCAGGGGATGGCCGGGTAGGCCCAGGACGATGAAGGCGGGCAGCAGCGCATAGGCGACGGCGAACGGGAGCAGCGACGCCGCCGTGCCCTTCAGCCCCATGTTGTACAGCCAGGCCAGCGCGACCGCGATCAGGTGCGCGGTGGCCGCCCGCCACCCGGACAGCAGGGACAGGGGTACGCACGCCCCCAGGGTGACCATCGCGGCGACGCCCACCGTCCGGGCAGGCAGGGCGCCGAGCGCCACCGGTTTGTCGTCCCGCCCGCCCGATGCGTCCCGGACCCGGTCGAAGTAGTCGTTACTCCACCCGACCGAGAGCTGGCCGGTCCCCACGGCGAGGGCTACCGCGACGACACCGGCCACCGACCGTCCGCTGGAGGCCGCGAGCGCGGTGGCGATCAGCGTGACCGCCGCGGACGGCTCGGGATGGCTGGTGCGTGCGAGGTCGCCCACGAGGTCGCGGACGACGGCTTGACTCATCGCGTCACTCATGATGACGAGGTCTTTTTTCTCATCGACAGCGGGCCCCGCCGAGTGGACACCTTGGGATCGAGACGCCGTAGTAACAGGGCGCAGGCACCCACCGCCAGACACCCGACGCCGACACCCGCCACGATGTCGGTGATGTAGACGTGACCGGCATGCACCCACAGCGGATCGACCGGGCCCCGGGAGAAGGGGGCGTCGCCGAGTTTCACCACGTCATTGAGGTCGGCCGAGGATGCGATCGCAGCGTAGCCCCAGCGGGCCGGCATGAGATAGCTGAGCTGTTGCAGACCCAGTTTGCCTTCCAGCGGGACGAGCCCGCCGCTGAAAACGACCTGCGACATGGTGGTCATCACCAGCAGCGGCATGGTCTTGTCCGCATTGTCGACCCAGGCGGAAATCGCCAGGCCGAGCATTGCCGACGATATCGAGATCATGGTCACCGCCAGGATGACCTCCAGCATGGGCACGCTGAGTGCGACCGCCTGGCGCGGTGTGCGGTTGGTCATTCCGATCATCGTGAAGACGATGCTCTGCAGCGTGGTGATGATGACGAGGACGACGACCTTCGACCCGAGGTATGCAGTGATCGAGAGGCCGATGGCCCGCTCTCGCCGGTAGATCGCCTTCTCCTTGACGATCTCCCGGATCGAGTTCGCCATTCCCATGAAGCACGCGCAGAGCACGACCACGAGGAGCAGCATCTGCGCATCGACGTTCGGTATGCCGTTGGGCAGCGGGTCCAGGCGGTGCGGCGCCGGTCCGACCCGGGGGAGTATGCCCAGCAGGAACGGAAATGCCACGATCAGCCAGAGGTAGGAGCGGTCCGAGGTGATGACGCTCAGCTGGCGGCGGCTCAGCGTCGCTATCTGTGAGAAAAGGGACTGTTGCCGTGCGCTCGGCAGCGCCGTCGGTATCGGGCGCGCGGGCGGTGCCGTGACGGACGCCGGGACGAAGTACTCGGAGTTCCGGAACCGATCCGCCAGCTCGATAGGTGAGGCGGATTCCAACATCTGGAAGACGTCCGGCCACGAGTTCTTCCCGAGGAAGGTGAGGGCGCTTTTCGGCGGGCCGAAATAAGCGGTACGCCCGCCCTTGGCAAGCACAAGAATATAGTCACAGATATCGAGCTGTGCAACACTGTGGGTCACCACCACGATGGTCCGACCACCGTCGGCCAGCGTCCGCAGTGCGCCCATCACGTTCTGGTCCATGCCGGGGTCGAGGCCGGAGGTGGGCTCGTCCAGGAACAGGAGCGTCGGTCTGGTCAGCAGTTCCAGCGCCACGCTGGTGCGTTTGCGTTGCCCACCGGACAGGTTCTGCACAGCGACATCCGCGCGCTGGTCGAGCCCCAGTTCGCGGAGAACCTCGTCGACGCGTTCCCGGCGCTCGTCCTTTGTGGTGTCCGGAGGGAAGCGTAGCCGCGCGCCGTATTCCAGCGCCTTGCGGACCGTCAGCGTGGTGTGGAGAAGGTCATCCTGCGGGACATGCCCGATTCGCCGGCGTAGTTCGCTGTATTCGGCGTACATGTCCCGGCCGGCATAGCGGACGGTGCCGTCGTCGGCCGGTCGGAAACCAGTCAGCGCGTTCAGCAGGGTCGACTTGCCCGAGCCGCTGGGGCCGATGACGGCCAGCAACGCCCGCCCAGGTAGTCGGAAGCTCACGTCATGCATGATCTGCATGTCCTTGACGAAGACGTTGAGGCCGTCAGCCTCGAAGGTGACGTCCCCGGAGTCGAGATATTCGACCAGCGTGTCGCCTTCGAGCTGGAAAAGATGATGGCCGACGGCGATGATGTCGCGTTGGGCGACGGCCTCCCGGCTGATCTTCCTGCCGTTGAGGAATGTCCCGTTTGCCGAGTCGAGATCGACGACATGTACGCCGCTCTGGCCGACGAAAATCTCGGCATGGCGTCGGGAGGCGAGCAGGTCGGCCACGACGATGTCGTTGTCCCGGGACCGCCCCATCGACATCGTCCCCCGCCGGAGCGGGTAGGTGTTGCGCCGGCCGTGTTCGCGTTCCAGCCTCGTTATACCGTTGGCCGCGGTGGTGGCCGTGGCAGTGGCGGCGGCGGCGACCGCCTGCCGGTCGCGTTCGTACTCGGGGCTGCCGCGCCAGACCGTGGACATCTCCGAGCGCGGATCGAGCTCCGGCTGTTTCGGGATGTCCGCCACGACCGGCAGCATCATGAGCTCAGGGCCGTCGAGCGCGCCGAGCCGGAGCCGTACCTCGCCCCGCACGGCGACCTGCTGGACCCGTTCTCCGTCCACCCAGGTTCCGTACGAGCTGACGTCCTTCGCGGTCCATTCAGAATTGGTGCACGTAATTTCCACGTGGCGGCGCGAAACCTGGCGGTCTAACAGCACCAGGTCGGATCCCTTCCCCCGACCCACCACAAAAGGGCGATCACCTGTTATGATCACTTCCCCTATACTGCTGACGATTCTCAGCGGCGTTGACACGCTGTTCCCCCTTCGACCGTGCGCCGCGACTCCGTGCGGGCGTGTCCGCACCGTCCTGGCCAGATGCCCACTACCTGATATGGCTATTATGATTCTACCCGTATGACCGGAATACGGCCGATCGACGAGATTCGCACGGTGTCCGTGCATGGCACGCGATGGTCAGCATGGCACAGTGCGGCAGTCCGCCTGTCGGTTACGGTGAAGTCCGCGGCCGATCGGCCGGTCGGTCGGCTGGTCGGTCGGTCGGTCGTGCGATGTCATCCCCGGTGAGCAGGCCTTCGCAGGTGCGGCGCAGCGTCGCTGCGGCGCGGCGCAGCGGGCGGGAGGCGAGCCGGTTCTCGCTGAGCCGGCGGTAGCGGTCGAGAGTAGTGAGCAACGCGGCTCGGATGTCGTCGGCGGGGGTATCCGGTGGCAGACCGAGCCGGGCGGTCACCTCGCCGCCCGCAGCGCCCAGCAGCAGCTCGATCGCCTCCCGCTGGTCGTCGTCCACGTCGACCTCGCCCAGACGCAGATCACCGAACAGTTTCAGTTCGGCCAGCGCGTGGGCGCCCGCTTCAAGGCGTTCCCGGCGGGTCCGTAATGTGTCTGCCGACGGGATCGGGTGGGCGTCGAGCACGGCGTCCAGGCGGCGCAGCGCGGTCTGGGCCTTGAGGACGTCGGCCCGGTCGGTGAACTGACGCTCCAGTAGTGCCCGCAGTTCGGGCAGACCGCTGCGGTGCGCAAGCTCGGTGACCAGCCCGGTCGCGTCGGTGACCAGCCCCGGCCGGATCAGCGCAACGGCGATCTGGACCCCGGCGAGCCCGAGCCGGCCCAGCAGCATGGACCGATCATCGAGCGCCGTCTCGATCCGCGGGTTCGCCGCGCGGAAGCGGTCCACCGACAGCAGCAGGGGGACACCGTCCACCGTCGGCTGGCCGGCGACGGACGCCAGGGCCGCGAACTCGTGGTCACCGAGCCAGGTGCCGCACTGGGCGAGCAGACCCGCCACCGGCACGACCGTCTGTACCAGCGCCCGGACCCGGGGGTCGCGGCCCATGCCCGCGGTGACCTGGTGCGCGAGGTCGATTGATGCGGTGTTGCCAGGCGCTATCTCATCCGCCCGGGACAGCACACCGATCGCGTGCGCCGGGGCGGTGTCGCGCAGCCCGGTCTGGCGGAAGGACTCCAGGAAGCTCACGTCCGCGGCGTGCAGATGCCGCATCAGGTAGATCACGGCGTCCGCCCCACCGTGGTACCCGGCGTCCTCGGCTGCCTCGCCGGACGGTACGAGAAATGCGTGACTTCGGCGTGACACCTCGGTTGACAGTGATGCGATACCCGGGGTGTCGATGAGCGTGAGGTGGCGCAGTTGCGCGCTCGGCAGCGCCACCCGCAGTCGTTCGACGTCCTCGGCGGCGTACGGCCCCAGGTCGATCCGGGCGCCGCCCGGCCCTCGGTGCAGCCCGACCTCCACCGTGGTGGCGGCACCGCTGTTGCCCGGCCGGCGTTCAGGCCACAGGTCCGCCCGGGCCGTGTGCCGGGGACCATGGTGGTACCAGGTCACCACCCGGGTGCACTCGCCGGCGTCGGTAGCCGCGATCTGTTCGCCGACCAGAGCGTTGAGCAGGGTGGACTTCCCCGCCTTGACCCGGCCGGCGATGGCGACCCGTAACGGACCGCCCAGGGACCGCAGCTCTCGGCGCAGGACGGCTTCGGCCGGGCTGCCCCGGTACGCCTCGGCGGCATCGGTCAACAGCGCCTGGACATCCGAGCGCAGGGTCACCGGCGCTGCCCTGCCAGGAGCTCCAGGCGGTTGATCTCCGCGTTGAGCTCGGCGAGTCGCCGCTGGCTTCGGACGTCGGTCGCCTTGATCTCAAGGGCGGCCGATTCGAGGTTGCGTCCGGCCGATGTTCTGAGCTCGGCCGCGCGTTCGGTGAAGACGTTTCCCAGCTGAAAATAGATGTCCTGCTGGGCGCGCCGGGAGTCCGTGTGCGCCAGCTGCCAGGCTTTCTGGAGGTAGTCTTCCCCCGCGCCTTTCGCCTGCGCCCGATGGGTTGAAAGCTGATTCTCCCGGGACGTACGCAGCGTACGTTTCGCGACCACGAACATGACCGCCCCGCCGACCGGTGCCACGATCGGGGCGAGTGAGAGCCCGGCGAGAGTCCCGAATGCTGCGAGCAGGTGGATGGGCATCATGCCGATCGCGCCGCTGCGCAGGGCATGAGTCCAGCGCGCCCCGCGCCCGTCGGTGCGGAATTGCGGGTCTGTGCCCTCAGCCGCCGGCCGTCCCGACGTCGGCGAGGCCAGCGAGGCCAGCGAGGCCAGCGAGGCCAGCGACGTCATCGCGGGGATCTCGGGTAGGGCGCTGGTGGCTGCTTCGTCGGTCTGGAAGACGCCTGGCAACCTGCTCGGCCAGCGCGGCAGCTTCTGCTCTCAGCATCGTGCGGTGCGCCATGAGCTCGCGGTTGGCCTGTTCGCACAGCCAGGCGCGCAGTTCGTCCCAGCCCTGCACCAGGTCATCACTGATCGCCACGCGTTTCCTGAACTCGCCGGTGACGGCCTGCAGCCGCTGATTGAGGTCGTCGTCCACCCGTCGTTCCAGCTGGGTGTTGCCGTCCCGGAGAATCCGCTGCCACCTCGCCGCCGCCGTGGTCATCGTGTGGGCGCGTGCCTGCGCCGCCTCCAGCCGGAGCCGCAGGGTATTTCTGACGGCCGGATCGGCACGCGCGGCCCGTTCTACCACCAACTCAGCCATGATCTGGGCGAGGGCGTCGCGCGCTGCCTCATCCGCGTCACGCCGCGCCCGCGCCCGACACTGCTCGACGAGCTCGGAGCGGATGTGGCCGGCGAACGCCGGATAGCCCGATTCTGCGTCGACCTCGGGCACATCGGCGTGCAGGCCGTGGTCGCGCAGCGGCGCGGACAGCGGAAATACCGGTGCCGCGATCCCGACCCGGTGCAGATGCCCGCGGTCGAGGTCGAGGATGCGTCGCCATTCGGGGTAGAAGTCAATCTTGGTCAGGGCGCAGACGACGACCGGACAGTGCTGTGCCGCCCCGCGCAGGAAAGCCAGCTCCGGCTCGGTGTACTCCTGGCTGGCGTCCGAGACGAACACGACCGCGTCGGCATCGGAGACGGCTCGCAGAGTCGCGGCAGCGCGAGCGTCGGTGAGGCCGCCGTTCACCCCGGGCGTGTCGACGATTATCAGTCCGGACGCCAGAAGTTCATTCGGGACGCCGATCTCCACGCCGCAACCGGCCGACTGGTCGATCACGGTTTCCGTGCGGGCGGGCGCGTGCTGGATCATTGTGGGCACCATGGTCGCCCCGATCGGGTCGACTGCGCAGACCTGCAGGTTCAGCAGCGCATTGACCAGCGAGCTCTTTCCCTTCTTGAACTCACCGACCACCACCACCTGGCATGACGTCGCGGTCAGCCGCGTGCGTTCCCGGGCCAGCCGTGCCTGTAGGTCGGCGCGCCGGTGCCGGCCGGCCTCGCGAATGACCGCATCCAGCAGGGACGTGTCCAGCAGCGACGCCTCCGGGGGGTCGGCTGCGACGGCACTCACAGGCACCTCACTGTCATCTCATAGATCTCCGTCCGGTACGTGCGAGCCACGCCTGACCTGCATCTTGAGTCAGTCTTGAGTGCCGATTGAGTGCCGATTGAGTACAACGTGAGTGCGCCTTCGCGCAATGAGTTTTTCTTGAGAGCGATGTGAGATACCTGGTCCTGCCGGTCACGCGAAGCATCAGGGGGATAGCCATGAGCCGACCGATACACGTCCTGCTCCATGCCAGCGACCCGATCACCCGGGCTGGTCTTGCTGCGCAGCTTGCGGGCTGTCCGGATGTCGATCTCATTGACGCGGGCCCGGGCCCCGCCGCCGGCCTGCCGGCGTCCTGCGGCGGGGACACGACGGTCGATGTCGCGCTGGTCGATGTCGCGCTGGTCAGCGTCGACACCGTGGACAAGCGGACGTTCGACCTCATCCGCGGTCTGTATCAGGCCGGAACGCCGGTGGTCCTCATCGTGACCGATCTGGATTTCGCCGATGTGACGGCCGTGGTGGAAGCGGGTATCACGGCGCTGATCCGGCGCGCCGGCGCCACCCCGGATCAGGTGCTGGCCGCGATTCGCGGGGCGGCCAGCGGCGAGGGTTTCCTGCCGCCCGACCTCCTCGGCGGGCTGCTCAGCCAGGTGCGCCACGTCCAGTGCCAGGTGCTCACGCCACGTGGTCTCACCCTGTCGGGCATCTCCGAACGGGAGCGGGACGTGCTCCGGTTGGTCAGCGAGGGGTGCGACACCCGCGAGATCGGTCGGCAGCTCTGCTACTCCG
The DNA here is from genome assembly GCF_963555865.1 of Protofrankia sp. Cr1. Taxonomy (NCBI): domain Bacteria; kingdom Bacillati; phylum Actinomycetota; class Actinomycetes; order Frankiales; family Frankiaceae; genus Protofrankia; species Protofrankia sp. Cr1. Next base: position 110 of record NZ_CAUVXO010000095.1, on the reverse strand, counting down.
AACGCACCGTCAAGAACGTCCTCCAGGACGTCACCCGCCGGTACGGCCTGCGTAACCGGTCCCACGCGGTCGCCTACGCGCTACGACAGGGTCTGCTCTGACCGGACACT
>NZ_CAUVXO010000094.1:9789-14756 GCF_963555865.1 Protofrankia sp. Cr1 | reverse complement strand
CGGTGTGGCGACCGGTGTGGCGACCGGTTCCGGAGCCGGCGTCGAGGACTGTGGCATTCCCGGCCGGCGCCAGCCGCGTGAAGGTGCGCCGGCCCTTTGGCGCCCTGGATACCTGCCGGTCAGTGGATTCCTGAAGGTCGGTAAGGAGACTTCTTATCAACTTCCCGGGTCCGGGATGGTGTGGGCGGGCCGGATATCGGGCAACCTTGAGACGAGTCTCATAACGCAATCTTTGTCACAGCTTGCGGCCGCGACGGAAAGGGGATCGAACGGTCATGACCGCCGATCATGCGCCGATGGGAACGGTACGCACTCCGGTCTCGGTGCGCCCCGGGGTGGCTGTGACCATTGGCTTCCTGACAATCCTGCTGGGCGCCTTCACACTTCCCGCCGCGGTGCCGGACCGGCCGTCGGTCGCGTACCTGTCGGCCGGCCTTGCCGGCGCAGCGCTCCTCCTCGGCCTGTTGCTGGCCGCCGACCTCGCCCGGGCCGCCGTCGCTCGCCGGGCCGGCGTCCAGGTGGACGGGATCACGGTCGGCGCCTTCGGTAGTCGGCTGCGCGCCGCCACCGCCGGCATCAACGAACCTCGGACGGGAGCCCGCATCGCCTGTGTCGGGTTGGCCGTCAGCGGGCTCGGTGGCGCGGGGCTGGTCACCCTGGGATGGCTCGCCCCGGGCGGCAGTCTGGCGCTGGCCGGCAGCGTCGGGCTCTGGGTCGGTGGTCTCGCGCTTCTGATCACCCTGTCGGAGCTGCTGCCCGCCCCGCGCACCGGAGGTGGGCGCCTGCTCGCGGCGCTGGTGTACCGGCGGACCGGCAGCCGTGAACGCGCGGACGCGGCAGCCGCCAGGGCCGGAGTGATCACTGGTTGGATCCTGATCGCCTCAGGTGCAGCGTTGATCTTCCTGGCAGGCGCAATGGGCCTGTGGGTCGCCTTGCTCGGGTGGCTCGCGCTCGGCTCGGGCCGGGTGGAACAGTCCCGGCTGCGGACGAACAGGGCGCTCGCGGGCGTCCGCGTCGGGGATGTGATGGGGCTCGCACCCGAGGTGGTGCCCGGTTGGCGGACGGTGTCCGCGGTCGTCGAGGACATGGCCGACCAGGTGGTACCCGCGTCCGGGCAGGTGGTGTTCGCCGTGGTCGATTTCGACGGCGGCCTCGCCGGCGTCGCACACCTGCGCGATCTTGCCGCGGTGCCGCTCGACGACCGCGGCTTGACCCGGGTGACGAAGGTCAGCGTCCCGATGGCCGCGGTGCCCACGACCACACCGAACGAGCTTCTGAGCGATCTGCTTCCGCGGCTGGCCGAGCGCCCGGCCGCCGGGTGCGCCCTGGTGCTGGACGACGGTGTAGGTGACGGCACTGTGCTGGACGGCGGTGTGCTGGACGGCGGTGTCGGCAGGCCACGGCTGATCGGCACGGTCGGCTACGCGGAAATTGCCCGAGCGCTGGCGACCGTCGCGCTGGTGCCCACGGGTACGGCGCCGGTGCCGGCACCGGATTGCGGGCCGCGAAACGGCCGCCCCTGATCCTTTCAGTTTCAGCCGCATTCCCCGTGCTCGCCTTCTGTGCTTGACGGATGGGCACGCAGCGGCGCAGGAGCCTACCTGGGCAGCTGGGGGCGCAGAGTCCCGCGAGTAATGTTGCGGCCATGACGATCAGGAGCGCCGAGGCGTTGGTCAGTGGTCCACCTGTTGATTACCTGGCAGTGGGGAACCCGACCCTCGACGTCCGGCCCGATTCGTCGCTCGCGGTCGGTGGAAGTGTGGTCTACGCCATCATCCAGGCGGCGCGCCTCGGCTTGTGCGTTGCGGGACTCGGGCGCGGTTGTGCTCCGGAACTGGTACCGGTGTGGATGCCGTTTGCCACCGAGGCGTTCCTCTACATCCAGCCGTCGGCGGACACGACGCGGTTCCGTAACGAAAGCATGGACGGCCGCCGGACCCAGTGGCTGGAAAAATCCGCAGGCTCGGTGTCCGGCCTTGACCGGATTCCCGAAACTCGGGTACTGCACCTGGCTCCCGTCGCGCGGGAAATCGTCATCGAGGAGGCCGTCCGGGCAAAAGCGCGGGGCCTTCTCGGCCTGACCCCGCAGGGGCTGATCCGTTCCTGGGACGAGCATGGTCTCGTCCACCATCAGCCCTTGGAGATCGACGGCCCGACCGCGGCCACGCTCGATGTGGTGGTGTTCGCGGACTATGAGGCGCCGTACCTGAAAGGCGTGGCGCAGGCGGTGCGGCGGGCCGGCGGCATCGTCGTGGTCACCAGGGGCGCCGGCGGATGTGAGGTGCTGCTGGCGACCGGCACGCAGGAGTTCCCCGCCATCGAGACGTCCCAGCTCGTCGACGACACCGGGGCCGGTGACGTGTTCGCCAGCGCGTTGTTCATCGCGTTGGACGGCGGGAGCACGGTCAGCGAGGCGGTCCGGTTCGCGGCGGCGGCGGCGACCTTGAGTATCGAGGGGATCGGTCCGCGGGCCATCGCCTCCCGTGCGGAGATCGACAAGCTGGCCGGCCAGGACAGCTCCCTCGCGTTCCCCTGATCGGATCGCGTCTGCCAGGGCACCCTTCTCTAGTCCATTCCGTAGTCAACAGTGTTGACGACTCCTATCGTCCATGATCTTGATGGGATGTCCGTAGGGCCTTGTCTTCGTGTGTTATGGATGTGGCCCGATGGCGACGACGGTGATCGTGCGGGGCTCAGGCCCGTAGTGCCAGAAGATCCGCCAGGCGGACGGTGTGTGGTTCTCGATGTAGGAGTCCCAGACGGTTTCGCCGCCGATGCCGTGCAGCGAACGGTACGGATGTGAGTTGAGTCCGGGGTGCCGTGGGTTGGTCTCGAGGCGCCCGAGCGCCCGGCGGACTTTGTAGAGCTTGCGTTCGTCCTTGGTGAGGTCGGAGAGCACGGCCGCGGCTTCGCGGGTGAAGCGGAGCAGGTAGGGCGGCGGGTTCACCGGCCCTCGTTGTCATCGTCATCAGTGGCGTATGCGGCGAACGAGCCGAGGTCGACGGTCTGGCCGGCGGCCGACTGCTCCAGGCCACGGGCCAGACCGTCGCGGAGCTGTTCGTTCTCCCAGACGATCAGTTCACGGCGGGGGACGGAAGCCAGCGGAGTGAGGAGGACCTCGCCGTCGTCGTTGACAGCGACGGCGTAACGTGCACCCTTCTCGACTCCGACCCGCCCGAAGGCGATCCGGGACCGTTCGTCAGCGGATACCTCGCCGACGAGACGGAACCCCACGGACACGAACGTCATGGCTGGCCTCCCGGCGTCACTGTCGAAGCTCGGTCTGATCGTACGCGCCAGGTGGGCATGTGGGTATTGCCCACGACGGCTGGGCTGTCGACGTGGACCGGATCGGATGGCGTGCCGCTGACGAGGGGTGAGCGTTTACCGCACGGCTCACCTTCCCACTGTGCGATGTCGGCCGCACCTATACTGTTCTGTATAGATCAATACATACAGAATGGTGGACGTGGACAAGCCCGCACATGTCATGGACCGGGATCAGCAGTGGGCCACGCTGGTCCGCTTCCTCGCACGAGGGGAACCGGCCCTGCGGATCGGCCTGCTGTCAGGACGGCGTCGCCACGGCAAGTCCTACCTGCTGCGGGCCCTGACCGAAGCGGCGGGCGGGCTGTACGTGACGGCGGTCCAGGAGGAAGGCCGACGGCCGGCGCAGCGGCGGTTCGCGGCAGCTCTCGCCCGCTTCGCCGGACTGCCCGCGTCCGCGGTTGAACTGGACGACTGGCAGCAGATCCTCACGACCGCGCTGGAGCTCGTGGAGCGACATCGCTCATCCGGGACGGCTCCGCTCCTGGTCATTGACGAGCTGCCCTACCTCCTTGGCCATTCCCCGGAGATCCCGTCGCTTCTCCAGCACCTGTACGACGATTCGCAACTGGGGCGGACTCCAGGTGGCCGGCTCATTCTGTGCGGTTCCGCGATGAGCGTGATGACCGAGCTGCTCTCGGGGTCCCGGGCACTGCGCGGCCGGGTGGCACTGGACATGCGGCTGGGTCCGTTCGACTACCGTCAGGCGGCGGCGCTGTGGGGAGTGGCAGACCCGGAAGTGGCATTGCGCCTGCACGCTGTTCTCGGCGGTGCGCCCGGCTACCGCCAGCTCGTGCAGGACGACCCCCCGGCCACGGTCGAGCAGTTCGGCTCGTGGGTACAGGAGAACCTCCTTGATCCCGATCTCGGGTTGTTCACGCGGAGCGAGACCGAACACCTGCTCCGTGAGGATCCCCGCATCACTCGGCGGACCCTCTACTACGACATCCTGACCGCGGTCGCGTCCGGTGCGGGTACTCCGGCGAAGATCGGCAGCATGATCGGACGGGAGCGGACAGCGCTCACTCACACCCTGGCCGTCCTGGAGTCCGCAGGCTATCTGCGGCGTGATCAGGACATGCTGCGCCAGCGGAACACAGTCATCACAGTGACAGATCCGATCATCAGGTTCAACCAACTGATCACAGTGCCCTACAGCGACCTGCTGGAGCGTCACGAGGGCGCCCAGGTATGGCAGGCGTCCACCGCGACTTTCGCGGCGCAGATCCTCGGCCCGCACTTCGAGGAGCTGGCACGGACCTGGACGCGTCTCTTCGCGACGCGGGAGGTCTTCGATGGGCAGCCGCTGGGCATAGTCGGCAGCGCGGCCGTGCACGACGGTGCGGGACGCGCCAGGCACGAGGTGGATGTGCTGGCGCTCGCGGCGGGCGAGCGGCCCCGCGTACGAGGCGTCCGTATCGCCCTGATCGGCGAGGCGAAGGCGACCGCCCAGCGCCGCACTCCGGGTGACCTCACCCGGCTCGAACGCATCCGCGCGGTTCTGGCCGAGGACGGCCACGACACAGGCGACGCCGTCCTCGCGATCTTCTCGCTGACCGGCTTCAGTCCCGATCTGCGGCTTCTCGCAGACCAGCGGGCCGATGTCCGCCTCATTGATGTCAACACCCTGTACGGGCGGG
>NZ_CAUVXO010000094.1:1809-9365 GCF_963555865.1 Protofrankia sp. Cr1 | reverse complement strand
ATGTTGCCCCTGGTTCGGTGAGCGTCAGCTGTCGGTGTCCCTGGGGTGGCGGGTGGCGGAGTAGACGAGATGCACGGTCCGGCGGGGTTCGTCGACGAGGTAACGTACGCGGCCGCCAGCGGTCACCTCGTACTCCCATTGGGGGTACTCCGAGCCGCCGAGCATGGCCGTAGCGAGGCGCCCGCGTAGCCGGTGCTGCCGATCCGGGTCGCTCATCGAAAGTGGATTGCTGCGTAGCGCCTCGTAGCAGCGGCGGGTGTTGCCGGCCGCTTCTGCGCACAGCTCGCCCCACCCTTTGGCTGCCTCGTTCGTGGCGAACCGAAGCCGCCATTCGCTGCCGATCGGTGGAGCGGGAACATCGTCTCCGCGTTTGGGGCTCACGGGGCATACACCTCCCCATGGTCCTCATCCGGGAGGGGCGCCGTCAGCGCTGCGGTCAGTTCGGGGTTGGCGAGAATTCTGGCGGTGGCGCGCCACTCGACGATGACCCGGTGCAGATGGGAATGGATATCCAGTTCTGCGACGTCGCGGGTCGCGTTCACGAGGTCGGTGAGGAACTCGCGCATTTCGTCGGCGGACAGGTGCCTACTCCAGGGAAAGACTTCGGGCAGGGCGAGCAGGACAGCCCGCGCGCCTTCGTCGTTGCCAATCAGCGCGGTGAACAGACGGGCGGTGACGTCGGCGGTCTCCTCCCGCTGCCGATCATGATGCTCCGTGGTCAGGTAGAGGTTCTCGCCGTCACGCCGCGTCACTTGGACGCGCTGGGCGCGTTCGACGGTGTCAGCGACCCTCTTGGAGTTCTTCGACAGGTCGGAGAAGGAAACGGTGAGGGCGAACATAGATCAAAAATACTTCGGAACACGTTCCGAAGTCAACCGGGGGTGGGCCGTCAGATCGTCGGGGCGGTCAGATCGCGAGTGCGGTGAGGATGAGGCCCAGACCCTCGTGGAACTGGGTTTCCATCGCCCCGGCGAGGTGGTCGGCGACCGCGGCGAGGTGGGGGTAGCGGGCGGCGGCCGAGCTGATCGCGGTCACCGGGGTGACGGTGGCGTCCGGACCCTTGTGGGCGATGGTCGCCGCGGTGTGGCGGGCTTCGGTCAGGGCGTGACCGAGGGTGTAGAAGAGCAGCGTCTGGAAGGCGTTCGCCGCATCATGGTCAGGCATGCCGGCGTCACGCAGCAGGCCGATCGCGTGGTTGGTCCGTTCCCAGCTGGCTTCGCCGCCCGGCGGCCGGCGCAGGACGATCGGCGCGAGGGTCGGATGGCGCAGCAGTGACCTGCGCAGCTGGGCGAACGTCTCGCGCAGGTCGGCGGGCGGGTCGCCGGTGTGGGGGAGCGGTTCCTCACCGCGCACGACCCGGTCGGCCAGCGCCTCCAGGAGCTCGTTCTTGGTGCGGAAGTGCCGGTAGACCGCGGTCGGGTCGATGTTCAGCCGGGAGCCGAGCGCTCGCATGCTGAAGCCGCCGACCCCGCCGATGTCGACGATCTCCATCGCGGTGTCGAGCAGAAGCTGCTGGGACAACGTCCCACGGGGGGTGCGGGTGTGGCGGGGCTGCGCCGTCTCCACCGGTCTCCTTTGATCTGCCTCGTAGTCGGTACCCACAGTGTAGTCAACGCTGTTGACGCCACCTCGTGGCCGATTCGACCTTCATCCAGACGCATATCCCTTGATAGGACGGTTGAATAGTCGCTCTGCGATTGCGGTGTGCGACAGAAAGTAGATCGCCCGGGACGGGGAAGTAAAGGCGTAGCAGATCTGCTGAGCCTGGGGAGCTGAATATGCCACACGTGGACGAAAGGGACGCTCGTAAGGCCGCCGAAGCCGCGCGGGAGACAGCATGGACGCGTCCGTCGTTCGGTAAGGAGCTGTTCCTCGGTCACCTCCGCCTCGATCTCATCTCACCGCATCCACGGCCGCCGGCGGCCGACCGCGACCGGGGCGAGGCCTTCCTCACCGGGCTGGCGGCCTTCCTGCGCGAGCACGTGGATCCACTGGCGATCGAGCGGGACGGTCACATCCCGGCGGATGTCGTCGAAGGACTCAAGCGGCTCGGCGCGTTGGGTATGAAGATCCCGCAGGAGTACGGCGGCCTCGGCCTGAGCACCCTCTACTACAACCGTGCGCTGGCGCTCGCCGGTAGCTGGCACTCGTCCATCCCGACGCTGCTCTCGGCGCACCAGTCGATCGGCGTGGCCGAACCGGTCCGCAGGTTCGGCACGAGCGAGCAGAAGCGCACCTACCTGCCGCTGGTCGCCCGCAATGAGATCAGCGCGTTCCTGTTGACCGAACCGGACGTGGGAAGCGACCCGGCCCGGATGAGCGCGCGTGCGGTCCCCGTGGACGACGACACGGCCTACGAGCTGTCCGGGCGCAAGCTGTGGACCACCAACGGTGTGATCGCCGACCGGCTGGTCGTGATGGCGGTCGTACCGAAGTCCGCGGACCATCGCGGCGGCATCACCTGCTTCATCGTCGATGCCCACGCACCAGGTGTGACGGTGGAGCACCGCAACGAGTTCATGGGGCTACGCGGTATCGAGAACGGTGTCACTCACTTCGATCGGGTACGGGTACCGGCGGCGGACCGGCTCGGCAGGGAGGGTGAGGGGCTCAAGATTGCGCTGACCACCCTCAACACCGGCCGGCTGGCGTTGCCCGCGGTCTGCGCCGGCACCGCCAAATACGCGTTGCGGATCGCCCGTGAGTGGGCCGCCGAGCGGGTCCAGTGGGGTCAGCCCATCGGGCGGCACGAGGCGATCGCCCAGAAGATCGCGTTCATCGCCGCGACCACGTTCGCGATGGAGGCGGTCGTCGAACTGTCGGCGATGATGGCAGACGAAGGTGGCAAGGACATCCGGATCGAGGCCGCGCTCGCCAAGCTGTACGCGAGCGAGATGGCCTGGCTCGTCGCCGACGAGATGGTGCAGATCCGCGGTGGCCGTGGCTACGAGACAGCCCAGTCGCTGGCCAACCGTGGCGAACGGCCCGTCCCGGCCGAGCAGATGCTGCGCGACCTGCGCATCAATCGGATCTTCGAAGGCTCCAGTGAGATCATGAAGCTGCTCATCGCCCGGGAAGCCGTCGACACCCACCTGGCGGTCGCCGGCGACATCATCGACACCGAAGTCCCGTTGTCGGCCAGGGCGCGGACCTCCGCGCGCGCCGCGGGTTTCTACGCCCGCTGGCTGCCCCGGCTCGCCGTGGGGGAGGGCACCGACCCCCGTTCGTTCGCCGAGTTCGGCTCGCTCGCAGGCCATCTCCGGTTCGTTGAACGGTCCGCGCGCAAGATGGCCCGCTCCACCTTCTACGGCATGAGCCGCTGGAAGGGCGGGATGGAAAAGAGGCAGATGTTCCTCGGTCGCATCGTCGACATCGGCGCGGAGCTGTTCGCCATGAGTGCGTCCGTGGTCCGCGCGCAGATGCTGGCGCGGGACGGCGAGCCGACCGCCGTCGAGTTGGCCGACCTGTTCTGCCGGCAGTCCCGGCGGCGGGTCGACGCCCTCTTCGACGCGTTGTGGCGTAACGACGACGCCGAGAACTTCCGGGCCGCGCAGCAGGTCCTGACCGGCAGGTTCAGCTGGGCGGAGGCGGGTGTGCTCGACCCCAGTGGTGGCGGCCCGTTCCTCGCCGAGGCCCGCCGCGCGGCCCAAGAAACTGATCATGCAGGCTGGGCGGACGCCGGCGTGGCTGCGAAGGTCGACAAAGCCTCGGACGGTGTCGATGCCGTGGACCAAGCCGCGGCGATGAGATCCGTGCGGCCGATCGGTGTGGCCCCGCGAACCTGATTCCGATCGGCCGATATCCACCGGAGAGGCCCTACACTGTCGGCTGACCGGGGATATCGATCGAAAGGGCGCCGTGTCATGTCCGAGCTTTCCGAGGCCTCTGACCAGGCCCTCTTGTCGTTGGACACGTCGATCCCGCATTCGGCCCGGGTCTGGAACTACTGGCTCGGCGGTAAGGACAACTTCGCGGCTGACCGTGAGATGGCCGAGCACATCCTCACGGTGATGCCCAGCCTCGTGATGTCCGCCCGCGCCGACCGGGCGTTCCTCGGCCGGGTTGTCCGCTATCTCGTAGCGGAGGCGGGGATCCGGCAGTTTCTGGACGTCGGCACCGGTCTACCCACGGCCGACAACACGCACGAAGTCGCACAGGCGCTCGCGCCGGAGTGCCGGATCGTCTACGTGGACAACGATCCGATCGTGCTGGTACACGCCCGCGCTCTGCTGACCAGCAGCCCGTCGGGGACAACGGAGTACGTCGATGCCGACCTGCGCGACCCGGAGAAGATCCTGCTGGCGGCGCAGGCCACGCTCGACTTCACCCGGCCGGTCGCGTTGATGCTCCTCGGCTCCCTGAACTTCGTCGTTGACACCGCACAGGCGCGGGCGAGCGTCGCGACGTTTCTTGCCGCGCTACCGGCTGGTAGTTACCTGGTGGTCGCTCATCCGAGCGCGGAGGTCCACGGTGAGGCGATGGAGGAAGCGGTCCGGCTCTGGAACGACGCAGGCTCATCGCAGATGACTCTGCGTAACCGCGAGGAGATCGCCGCTTTCTTCGACGGCCTGGAGCTGCTGGAGCCCGGGGTGGTGTCGTGCTCGCGGTGGCGGCCGGATTCCGCCGAAGCGGGTGCGGCCGAGGTGTCACAGTTCTGCGCGGTCGGACGAAAGCCGTAACGCGCTTTCCGCACCCGAATGCGCCGACCCTGCGTCTGCGTCGGCTGGGTCTGCGTCGGTTGGGTCTGCGGTGTTGGTTGGGTCCGCGACAGGCACGACGCGGTCGAAGAACCGCAGCAACTCGACTGGAATCGGCATCACCAGCGTGGAGTTCTTTTCCGCAGCCACCTCGACCACGGTCTGCAGGAGTCGCAACTGCAGGCCGCTGGGATCCGCGGCCAACACCCGGCCGGCCTGGGCGAGCATGCGCGACGCCTGGAACTCACCCTCAGCCGTGATCACGCGGGCTCGCCGCTCCCGTTCGGCTTCGGCCTGCTTGGACATCGACCGCTTCATCGACTCGGGAAGCGCGAGGTCCTTCAGCTCGACCCGTTCGATCTTGACTCCCCACGGCTTCTCGGTGGGTTCGTCGATCACCGCACGCAGCTCGGCATTCACCCTTTCCTGGTCGGAAAGAAGATGATCAAGGTCGCTGCGGCCGATGACCGAACGCAGTGAGGTCTGCGCCACCTCAGTCACGGCGAAGGTGTAGTTGTCCACGTTGACGATCGCCTTGACCGGGTCGATGACCCGGAAGTACACAACCGCCTCCACCGTAAGCGTCACGTTGTCCCGGGTGATGCACTCCTGGGTGGGCACGGACATCGCCACGATCCGCATGTTGACCTTGACGAGATGGTCGACGCCGAACGGAACCACCATCGTCAGGCCGGGGGCGCGGAGCGTGGGCCGCAGCCGGCCGAAGCGGAACACCAGCCCCCGCTCGTACTGCTGCACTGTTCGTAGCGAGGTGAGCAGCACCAGCACGGCGATCACGATCAGGACGATCAGTAAGATGATCATAAAGCGGGATCATAGCCTGCCCGCTGCCGGTACGGGGTATCTGTCGCTTTTCTAACCATCGGCTATGGGATAAAGCCTGATATCCCGGCATCATGAGGTCATGCAGCGCGACGACCCAGATGCCGGTGATGGGATGGTCGGGGAGGGGATGGCCGGGCTCGGTGCGTCGTGTCCCTTCACGGTGGAAAGACCGATCATGCGACAGCGCTGGGAGCGGCTGACGTTCGTGCACTGGCCCTTCGATCCGGCGGTGGTACAGCAGCTTCTTCCGGGCGGCCTGCGGGTCGACACCTACGACGGGGCGGCATGGGTCGGCCTGGTGCCGTTCTTCATGCGGGTCGCGACCGCGGCCGGGCACGGGGCGGCGTGGGCGTCGACCTTCTGCGAAACCAACGTCCGTACCTACGTTCATGATCATGAAGGGCGGCGGGGAATCTGGTTTTTCTCTCTGGACGCGGCCCGGCTCGGTGCGGTGGCCGTCGCGCGCACCACCTACCGGCTGCCCTACTTCTGGTCGTCGATGCGGCTGGTGGAGACCCCGGACGAGATCTCCTACACCTGCGCCCGGCGGTGGCCCGGTCCGCGCGCCACCAGCCGGATGACGATCCGGATCGGTGAGCCGTTCGGATCCGGTGATCTCGACGAGCGGGACCATTTCCTGACTGCCCGGTGGATCCTGTTCAGCGCGGCCGGTACCCGGCGCCGCTACGCGCGGGCATGGCACGAGCCGTGGCCGATGCACCGGGCCAAGGCTGTGGCGCTCGACGACAGGCTCGTCGCCGCGGCCGGACTTCCGCAGCCGCGGGACGAACCCCTGGTGCACTACTCCCCGGGAGTCGATGTTCGCATCGGCCGACCCGAACGCTACCGGCCGATGCCGTCGTAAACGGCCGGTCAGGGCTGCTGGGGCACGCTGTCTGGATAGGGCCCCCAGGCCTCCCGGTTGGCGGTGGCCGGTTTGCGACCGAGCTTGCCGGCCCGGACCTGGGTGGCGAGGCTGTCGAGGATCACCCGGCTGGACAGCAGCGCGGTCTGTTCGGCCCAGTCATAGGGCGGGGAACACTCGACGACCTCGATGCCCGCCAGACCGGGCTCGGAGATCATACGGACGAGGTTGAGGGCCTCGCGGGGCAGGAGACCGCCCGGTTCGGGCCAGCCGGTTCCGGGGACGAAACCGGCGTCGATCACGTCGATGTCGAAGGACAGGTACACGGCCTTGGCGTTTTTCCACGCCGTCTCCAGGGCGAGTTCGGCGACCTTCTCGATGCCGACCCGTTCCACGTCGCCGACGGTGATGACGGTCGTGCCGCGCTCACGGCCGACCGTGACCCCGGCCCGTGGCGCCTGCCAGCCGCCGATGCCGATCTGGACCAGGTTGGTGGCCGGCGCGTTGCCGATGTTGGTCGCATGGAACCACGGCGTGGTGTGCATCCGCTCGTCGAGGTCGCTTGCCTGAGTGTCGACGTGGCGGTCGAAATGAATGATGCCGATGTTGCCGTCCAGGTACGGCGCCATCCCACGGATGGTCGGGAAGCCGATCGAGTGGTCCCCGCCCAGGACGACCGGCATCACACCCTGTTGCACGACGTGGGCCATTGCCTGGCTGATCTGGTCGAAGGACTTCTCCAGGTTGCCGGGAATGGTGAACACGTCGCCGATGTCGACCAGGTTGAGCTGCTCGCGCAGATCGACGCCGAGCTCGTAGGAGTAGGTGCCGAACAGGTTGGTCGAGCGCCGGATCCCCTGCGGGCCGAAGCGGGTACCCGGCCGGTATGTCGTCCCGGCGTCCAGAGGAACCCCGAAGACTGCCACCTCGGCGTCGGCGACGTCGTGTACGTCCTCGATGTACGGGCATTTCAGGAATGTGCCCCGTTCACCGGCGAAGTGCGGTATCTCGCCGCGGGCGAAGGTCGGAATCGTCCGATCAGTGATCGTCGGCGCGCCCGCCAGGCCGTGAGCGAGCCGGCGTTGGATCTCTTCCTCCGCTCGCCGGGTCGGCAGTTGGGCCTCGGCCCGCTGAGCCCAGTTTCCCTC
>NZ_CAUVXO010000094.1:0-1313 GCF_963555865.1 Protofrankia sp. Cr1 | reverse complement strand
CTGTCCTGGTACCTGTCCTGGTACCTGTCCTGGTACCTGTCCTGGTACCGTCCGGATGCCTCGTTGCAGGTACGGTCGTCTTATGGTGCAACCATTTCCCTGCCAGCGGTCAGGCGTTCGGTTTCACCTCGCATGCGGGCAAGAATCGACAGGCGTTCCTCCTCGAGAATCCGATGCGTGGTGATCCGGTCCGGATAGCTACGCATGAACATGTTGGTGAAATGACTGCCATAGTGGATGTAGTCAGAAGTCGGGCCGGACAACGGGCGGACGCAGGCCTCGAAGCTCGGTTCGTGGAAGTAGGCGAGTGCGAAGCGCTCCCGGGTGTTCAGCCGGACCTTGTGTGGCGTCGAAAGAAGAAAACCGTTCGTCAGGAACTGAAGAATGTCACCGGGAAACACCGTCAGTACGCTCGGAACCGGCTTCACGAACGTCCACGGATCGACATCTTCGTACATTCCCGCCGCGCTTTCGTCCGCCAGCCAGTTCCTGTTCCGCCGCTCGCCCGCAACAGGTGGACGTATGTAGAGTCCGCCTACGTCGTCCTGGGCGGCGATCACCAGCAGTCCGTAGTCGGTATGGGCGCCGATGCCCCGGGCGGTCTGCTCCGATGCGGCGGGGAAGCGCAGCACCCGCATGTGGTGCCAGCCGTCGTCGGTCAGTTGTGTCAATGCGTCGATGTCAGCCGCACCCAGCCCCAGAGCGGTCAGTTTGAGTAATCTTTCACCGAACGTGCCGACTTCGTCCATGAACGCCTGCATGCTCCGCTGGTAGTCGGCGTCAGGCCACGGGGCCGGGCCGTGACACGGCCACTGTCCCTCTACGCGGGCATCGTCGCGAGCGACGTCCTTGCACACGGTGAAAATCTCGGAATAGTCCGCCTCGCCGGCCGTGACCTCTTCCCCGGACGCGATGTAGCCGCTGTAGGTCAGATCACTGACACACCCGGACTTGACCTGCCATGGGCATGCGGAAAAAGCGTCTGCTCGCCTCGATCGCAGCCTGGGTCTTCTGGTCCTGGGCCGGGCTCGTGGCGACCTGGAAAATTCCGTCCGTTCGCCATGCCTGCATCATCGCATGCGCCAGGATGATGTCGGATTCCGTCCCGCTGACGGATTCGGGCAGGTGGAATGTTCGTAGCTCAGTCAACTCGGCCTCCTTACGTGGAGGATCGCCGCTGCGACCCGCTTCAGAACATCAGAGCCGTACCATCGGAGCTCCGTCGGAAAGGCTCGAAGAGGTCCGGCCCGATGCGGGTTCAGTTTCCCGCGATTCTCCTGATTGATCCAGGATGGCGATGTGCCGGTATCGGC
>NZ_CAUVXO010000093.1:9510-15194 GCF_963555865.1 Protofrankia sp. Cr1 | reverse complement strand
CGACCGGGATGCGCAGGTCCGCCGCTGCCGGCCGATGCGCCCGCAACACCATGATGCCGGCCATGGTCGCGGTCACCGCCTGACAGCCGAGACCGACGGTGGCCGTGGCGACCAGGTGACCGCCGGCGGCGGCCAAGCCTGCGGCGGTGAGCACGGTACCGGCCGCGAGCACCCCCACTACCTCCCGCCGGCCCGCCCCCAGGAGGTAGTTGGTGAACAGCAGCGTCACGGCAAGACAGGTCATGGCCAGTGCCAGGATCCACAGTGTCGAGGCGCCCGCGGCCAGGTGCGGGCCGAACACCACTGACAGCACGGGTCTGGCCGCGACCACGCCTGTCCCCACCAGCAGCAGGCCGGGGGCGGCCACCCAGCCGACCGCCGCGAGCAGGGCTGTGGTGGCTGGACGACCCTGCGCCCGGCGCTGAGCCGCCTCCGGGAGCAGGAAGTTCGCCACCGCCAGACCGATGAACACCGGCACCTTGCAGGCCGTCGAAACAGCCGCGTAGGCCCCGACCTCGGCGGGGTTGAGCCAGCCGACGATGACCACATCCATGTTCTGCAGCATCGCGAGCGGCACGAGCGCGCCGAGAGCGGTTGTCGTGTCGTACCAGAGCGCGGGCATGGGTCGGGTGTCCGTCATTCCCCGCGTGGTCATTCCCCGCGTAGTCCGGGCCGTACGCCGGCGGGCATGTGCGGTGCCGCACAGAACACCGACGATCAACCCGAGACCCGCACCGTTGACTCCGAATCCGGCGAACGCCAGACCGATGATGACGACGATGCGGCCAGCACCCTCAAGTACGAAATTATAGGCGAGTTCCTGGTAGGCGCGACGCGCCTGCAACAGACCACGCTCGACCGAAAGTGAGACCCAGATCGCAGCTCCCGCGATTGCCTCGGCAATCGCGAATGGATGCGGATAAGACAGGATCGCCGCCACCTGGCCGCATACCAACAGACCGAGGACACAGGTGACAACAACCACAACCATGCCGACACTGCGCAGCCGGCGAATCCAGGACGCCCGTGCGTGTCGGGTATCACCGGGAAAAGATGTGTCCCGCTGGACCACGGCGACCTGCAAGGCCGAGCCGCCCATCGAAAGGATCAGAAAGATCCCGGTCTGAACGACCAGCGCACCATAGTTGGTGGCATTGAGTACCCGCGCGAGTACAAGGTTGACCAGGAGGTTTCCGCCGTTGACGACAACTCCGGCAACCGCGAGCGACCCGGGGCCGGCGAGGCCCCGCACGATCAGCTCACGCGCTGCGATCGCCATCCACCTTCCTCCCGCACGCTTTCGTGTCCGCCAGCGCGTCGGCGTTTTGCCGCCATTTTCCGGACGTCCTCTGCCCACGGTAGGCCAACGCCGTACCCGGCCCGCATCGGGTGCCCGCGATCTGGCACCATCGTCGCGCGGAGTACGGAGCGGTGCGGCGAGACCGTGCCGAAAACAACGGGGCAGGTTGGGGGTCGAGCTGAAGGGAGCAGACCTGGTGCCCGCAATTGCAGCACCAGCGGACGGTCGGGGCAGGCATCTGGATACGCTCGCCGGGCGTCGTGTGGTGTTTCTCAACTGGCGTGATCTTGAGCATCCTCAGGCCGGTGGCGCCGAGCTCTACTGCCAATCGGTCGCAGAACGGTTTGCCGCGGCTGGTGCGCGGGTGAGTCTGCTCACCTCCCGACCGCCCGGCACCCAACGGTCGCAGAACGTACGGGGCATCGACGTCGAGCGCTCAGGTGGGACGTTCGGGGTGTACCCGGCCGCGTTGGCTCGCCTCCTACGCGACCGGCACGACATCGACGCAGTGGTGGACTGCCAGAACGGCATCCCGTTCTTCAGCCCGCTGGTGCTGCCCAGTACCCCGGTCGTCCAGGTTGTGCACCACGTCCACCAGCGGCAGTTCCCGCTCTACTTCCCGGCGCCCGTGGCCAGGATCGGCCAGCTGATGGAGACCCCCGGCAGCCGTTGGGTGTACCGGCAGTGTCCGGTGGCCGTCGTGTCACCCTCGACCAGGGACGAAGCGTGGGAGGTCCTGAAGCTGCGCGGGCCACGTTTCATCGTGCCCGGCGGCGTCGATCTTCCGTGGGATCACGGGTCTGGCCGACCGGCGGACCGACCGACCATCGTCTGTGTGGGCCGCCTCGTCCCGCACAAGCGGCTGCACCTGCTGCTCGACGCGCTTCCCACGCTTCGCGCGGCCCACCCGGGACTGGTCGTCGACGTGGTCGGCGACGGACCGGACCGGGAACGGCTCATCCGGCACGCGGCCGGGCTCGGTCTCGGCGAGGACATTGTGCACTGGCACGGCTACGTGACGGCTATGAAACGGGACCGGCTGCTGTCGACGGCCTGGCTGACTGTCAATCCGTCCCACGGTGAAGGGTGGGGTTTGTCCGTACTGGAGGCTAATGCCCACGGTGTCCCGGCCGTGGCATTCCGCGTGCCCGGGCTACGCGATGCCGTCTGCCATGGCAAAACCGGCTGGTTGGCGGATGACGCTGATGCGCTCGGACCCACGATCGACCGTGCACTTTCCGCCCTCGCGGACCCGGTCACGGCGACCCGCTGGCGCGAACGGGCCCGAGCGTGGGCCGCACGCTTCTCCTGGGACGCCACCGCCGAGCTGCTGGCCCGCATCGTGACCGCCGAGATGGACAGGCTGGACAACCGCACGCCGGGCCGCCGCCCGCGGGAGTCACGCCGCGCGGACGTCCTTGTCACCCGAGCGGAATTCCTGCTGTCGCCGAGCCAGGCACTGCCAGTCCTGCGCCGTACCGACCTGGTATATCGCAATATCCCCGAAGGGGACGGACCTTACCGGGACGGGACGCTGCGCGCCGGGGACGGCTTCGGCCATGCGGTCGCGGTGCTCTACGGTGCGGGCCTCGCCGATGCTCGTGCCGCACTCGATCGGGCCGGTGTCACCGGCCCGATCGAGGTACGGGCCGCGACCGGGGAGGACCTGCTGGTCGCCGCAGTCCGCTGTGCCCGGCCCGATGCCGTGGAAGCGGGCAGAGCCCCTGCCGCGGCCGGTTAGAGCGCCAGGGGTTCCCCGTGCCACGGCACCGAAGCCCTCCACCACGGGTCGACCGGGTCAACCAGGTCGACCCGGATCAGGTGCGCGGCTCGGGTACCCGGGTCAGGTCATCGAGAGCTACCCGGTAGAGCGCGGCGAAGCGCCGCACAGCCGATTGATCAAAAAGGTCGCAATGGTAACAGAACGCCAGGTTCAGATCGTCACCATAGCCCGCGGCAGTGATCACGAGCCCCTGTGGCAAACCCGCGAATGCAGCGAAGTACAGCGATGTGATCTGCGGAGTATCAGCGCCCGATGTAGGCCGGCCAGACAGCCGTCCGAGGTTCGTCACGCTGGCCGTCGGCATAAGTAGCGGTCGCGCAACGGTCGCGGCGACGCGCAGCAGCGCGTGCCGCGCCGGGCCGGGCAGCCAGGCTGTACCGCGCAGGGCATTCCCGGTCTCCGCTGGTGGCCCTGCTGCCTTGTTAGCCGCCGTCTGCCTGCACACCGCGGCCAGCAGGGTTTCGGGGTCCCGCCGGTCCAGCGGTGTCATGGCAATCACCGCATCTCCCGTATGGTTGCCGAGGGCAACCTCCCCATCGCGGTCGCGGAGGTTGATCGGCATCCGTACCCGCAACCGCCCGGTCTCCCGCCCGGCCGCGGTGTTCCACTGCTCCACCGCAGCCGCGGCGGCTGCCAACAGAAGATCGTTGACGGTGACCGTGCCACCGGTGGCAGACCGCCCGGGCTTGGGGACGGGAACCGCCATGCAGTACACGCCGTAGACGCAGGCTCGGCTGTTCGGTGATGTGCGGTTGGCACGGCCGAGGCCGGGCGCGGGGGCGATCCGCCCCTGCACCGGCTGGCGCAGCGCCGCCACGCCAGGCACGAGGCGGCTGATCCGCTCCATGGACGGGGCTGCCCGCCGACGGTGGCGCGGGGGCCCGGCGCACGCGTCGCCCCCGGCAATGTCGCCCCCGGCAATGCCTCCACCGCAGATGTCACCCCTGGCGATAGCGCTCCCGGAAACACCGCCGTCCACCAGGTTGTCAACAGCTGTCCCGCGTGGACGGCGCGTCCTGGTGACGACACGGGGCTCCAGGACGACACAGCGCTCCAGGATCGCGTGCAGCAACATCGCCACGCTCAATCCGTCGAGAGCGACATGATGCGCGGCAACCGCGAGTGCGTCATCCTCGGGCAACCGCATGTGCAGAACCCGCACCGCAGGCACCCGGCTCAAGGCAAAAGGGCGAGAGCACAGGCCGGCGAACGCATCCCAGAGGTCACCATCATCATGACCACTGGCTGTGATGATCGGAATATCGGCGACGTCCGGGAATGACCACCGCCGGCCAAGCAGGCCGGTGCGCATCCGTGCTCGCGCCATCGGATACCGGGCCGCGGCACCCTGCACCGCCCTGCGCAACGTCACCAGGTCGATGGCCTCACGGGTGCGTGCGATCATGCCAACCGAGACCGGCGCCGACCGGCGATCAGAAGCCATGATCATATCTTCCAGCACCGAAAAACGCCGGTCACGAGCAGGCCGCACCGGCTCGTGCCCTGCGTGCACCGGACCTGCGTGCACCGGACCTGCGTGCACCGGCCCGGTTGACAGGTGGGGAGTGGATGACCCGGATCGGGGATACGGAATCAGGCTGACAAGTGGTTCCGCAACCGGCGCCGGCCGCCACATCTCGCGGGAGTCGATTCTGACACCTTCCTTCGGCTCAGAGCGGCGAAATGTCCCCACGACACACCCCACACGACCCAGTTTCCGTCCCGTCAGGTCAGTTGACGAGATTCGGGCAGGAATAGTGGCGAAGACCTCTTTTATCGCCGGATACGTCGCACGAACCGATCACCTGCGGCAGACCCGGAACAAATCCACTGGATGCGGCTCTTCTCAGGTGAACCGATGAGATGCGAGAACGGCCGATTCACAGCCGGCCAAGGCTGTAATGACCTACTGGCAGGCTCGGGCGGCGTCCACTCTATATACCCGGAAACCCGGTATAGATATGCCGGATTGCCTGCGAGATTGCCTGGTCACGCAGGAACTCCGCATCCAATCAGAAGAGCACATTACCGAACATGTCCAGTCGAAAAATACACAACTAACACCCAACTGCTAAACAATATTGATGCATGATAGCCGATGATCCGCCACGCAGGATCCAGCGAAACCGAGCGTGCCCGGCACCAGAGGGGTAGATCAAGGAATCCCGAGTCCACAGCGGGGCGGACCGACCGGACCTGCCCCGCTATCGACGATCGCTCTGAGCGGGGACCGACACCGACGGGCGATCGGCTGGCCGCACGACGCGACGGACAGCCGTGGATGTGAGCACGCATGCGAACGCGCCTGCGCCGCACAGCTGGACCTGCCAGCCGAAGGCTCCCCGGCCAGAGCCCGGGAGACTGTCGGGCGTCAGCGCCACCACCGTCACGGCAGCGCCCACGCAGCCGGCGGCAAGCCAGGACAGCCCGGTTGACCAGCGTCGAGCAACCGCGACCAGCGCCGGGATTACCAGCGCAACCGGACCTGCGACCAGTGTAACCGCGCACATGCCGGCCGCGATGACACCGTAGCGGAGCTGATCTCGCACCTGCTCGGGCTGTTGCCGCCGGACCCACCGACCGGTGCCCCACCGACCGGTG
>NZ_CAUVXO010000093.1:7323-8828 GCF_963555865.1 Protofrankia sp. Cr1 | reverse complement strand
AGCCGGCCGGGAGCACCGCCAGCGCGATCAGCCCCGCGACCATGATCATGCCGACGCCGAGGTCACGGCGGTACGTCTGCCCGGGCCGGTTCACGATGACAATCGTTCCGGCCACCCCGGCCGGAATGATCCATCCTTGCTGCCAGCCATCCAGTCGGATCACCGGAAGCGACACGCCGTTCACGGTCGCGGTCCACGAAGCGTTGGCGTTCTCCCGGACGGCAAGATAGCTACGCTCCCCCGCCGCAATCTCGACCGTGCGCCGCTCCGAGGTCCAGCCGGTGATCCGGGTACCCCGAACAGGTACCGAAGGCGCCGCTAGCGCGCCGTCGACCAGGGTGAGGGAGCCAACCGCGAACGGCGCCGACCCGGGTTCGGTCGTCAGCAGATGCGGGCCAGCGCTCAAGGTGACCGTTCCACCGTCGGTGCACAGACTCATCGTGACGGACCGGAGCGCTCCAGCGTCATCCGGCCGGCCGTCGAGCCGGGTGGAATAGCGTTGCCCGTCAATGATCACCATCGGACCCGAGCCGCAGGGAAGGGCGACGGGCTCCGTCCCCGGCTGCCCGGGGCCTGTAGCCACGCTCGACGAGCCGTCGCCACGTGCGCTCTGACCGCCGGTGCCGTCCTGGCCGCCGTCGGACATCCCGCCGGCTCCGGTCAGTAGGGGCGCGATCGGCACCGCCGCACCCCGGACGGTGAACGCAAGGGGCCGCGGTACATCAAACCGCCGACTGAGCTGCCGCTCTTCATCATCCTCGAACGGCTGGGACGGATCGGCTCGGTTACGCGCGAACGCGTAGACGATCCGCCCGGACGCCGCGCCGGAGAACCACCGTGCCATGTCGGAGGGTGCCTGCAGATACCGCTGAAATCTGATCCCGGGAATCGTCAGTTCACGAATTCCCGCGCCCAGAAAGGGGCCCCCGCCGCCGGCAACCTGCTCGAAGCCGACCCGGAACCACCGGGTCGGACCGGTGGGTACCGCGAGCTGCTGTGCGGATTCGATCGGCTTGACCGGGGTGACCACCGAACCGGCCTGGGTGGTCACCCGCAGCGCCCGCACGGTCGGACGGGACGGGCTCTCCTCCAGCAGCTGCACCGTCAACGTCGGTACCTCGACCGTTCGCGCGACGTCGACCTGCAACCACTGCCCCGCCGAGCCCCGGTCGGTCCGCAGACTCTGCCATGCCGAACCGGGATCACCGTCCACGGCGTTCGCGGGCGCCAGGTCAGGCGCGGCCACCAACTCAAAGCCGTAGGACGACGCGGTGACCGACATCCCACCGACATAGCCGGTCGTCGTCTGGTGCCCGGCCGCCGGCCGATCGGTCCACTGATCGGGTGGCCCCGTGGCACCCGCGACGTCCTCATGCGGCCCTAGGACGTAGGACTGAGCGCCGTGGACGAGCCCGAACCGATTGTCACGGCGGGTGAATGTGTCTGTCACCACCCAGGTGGTCCGTGGGCCGACGACATCGGCCGCAGCCGGATCAGCCGCGGTC
>NZ_CAUVXO010000093.1:1764-6905 GCF_963555865.1 Protofrankia sp. Cr1 | reverse complement strand
GTTGCGGCCAGGTCACCGGCCAACACGGCGGCCTGGTCGGGCAACACCCGCTGGGCCGCCATCTCCACGGTCGCCTCGGCACCCCCGGACACAATCAGCGCCGTAGCTGCCGGATACGCCTGCACCATGCTGGCTCCGCCCGGGACCACCCACACCTCCAGGGCAGGCACCCGCTGCGTCGGATTACGTAGCGCCGGGACAAGCCTGGCGTTTCCCGCGGAACGGGCCGGGAGCATCGGGCCGAACCTCGCGGCCTGCTGCAGACCGGATCCGCGCAGCGCGCCGCTGATCTGCGCGGATGACGGCGGCACGTCCCAGTCCTTGTTCTGCAGATCATTGCGGACCAGTACCTGGCCGACCCCGGCCCGGGCCAGTGCCTGCGCAAGCCCTGGTGCGGATCCGAGCGTGAGCTGGCGTTCGATCCCGTCCATCCACCGGATGACGCCGGTCCCACCGAGCGGGATCAGGCTGCGAACCCCCCAGGGTGTCTGTGCTAACCACTGCATCGGCTCGTCCAACGGCCGACCCCAGCTGTACTCACCGAACGCCGTTCCCGGCAGCACCAAGGTCCGGCCGCCGGCCGGATTCCGCGCCAGCCACTGCGCAGCCTGCCCCCAGTAGCCCGGAACGTTACGGAATGTGCCGGCAGGAGTGAGCTTGCCCGCAAGTGCGGGGGTCATTCCCGCAATCACGCAGGCGACGGTCACGACGACCACGACCAGACCCGGCCGCCGCGCGGCGACCCTGCGGCGCCCGACCGGCCGCCCACGCCGGATGAGCCGGATGATCGGGTCGCGCCGCCGGACCCCGCCAACCGCGCCACCCCGATCGGAGCGCCGCCACGAGGCCGCGACGGACAGGGCATGAGCGAGGCCGAGCGCCATCGGTAGTCGGACCACCGGCTGGAACTTGTAGACATTGCGCAGGAAGCCGAACGGAGCGCCGAACAGATCGCGGACGGTATCCGCCAAGGGACTTGCGGGTTGCCCAGGGTAGGCAGCGCAGATGGCGACGACCCCGACCCCGAACGTGAGCACCAGAAAGCGTCGGGCCGGCAGATCGGCGCGCGCGAGCCCCCAGACTCCGAGTGCCGCCACCAGGCCGGATCCGAGAACCGCGGCGAAGGTGGTGACGTATTCGGACGCCGCGGGCAACCATGGACTCGGCAGACGCAGGTAGGCCATCCAGTCGCTGGCGCCCCGCAACGCCTCGCCGACCGACGTCGTGGCGGTCGTGGTGACGGCGGTCTCGGTGTAAGGAAGAAAATTGAGGCCGTACCGCCGCTGCGTCGCCAGCGCCAGGACCCACCATCCGGTCGCGAGCAGCACCGACAGGATCCACCAACCCCGAAGGGCCCAGGCCCGCCGGTCTGTTCCGGCCAGGACGAGCACGACAGCCGGGCACAGCAGGACGTCCAGGGTGACGCTCGCGTTGACGCCGCCGGTCGCGAAAATCGCGAGCCCGGACAGTGCTGCGGCCCGCCGCGGCGACAGCTGCCGCAACGATCCGGATGAATCCCGCCGCACCGCGAGCACGAGCGGAAGGACCATCCACGGCAGCATTGCACTCCCCGTCAGCGCGACGGAGGTGGAGCCGATCTTTCCCAGGACGAACGGCGATACGGAGTAGGCAATCCCCCCGATCACCCGATGCGTCCGGCCACCGACGCGCAACGTGTCCGCGAGCCGGATGACTCCCCACGAAGCGACGGTCAGTATCAGAGCCATCCACAACCGCTGGGTGACCCACGGTGGTAGGCCCAGCACCTTCCCGCCGGCGAAGAACGACCCCATCGGGAACAGGTAGCCGACGTACTGGTTGGGGAGCAGGCCGAAGTCCGAGCTCGAACGCCACAGATGGGTGCTGGCGGCAAGAAAGCCGGCCGGGTCCACCGCAAGATCGAGCTTGGTGTCCGCAGCAAGCCTGCCAGGCGCCTGGAGCAGACACAGCAGGACGAAACCGGCGGCCATCGCCGCGATGGACCACCGCGGCGTACGGCCGAGGTGGTCGGAGACCGCCACGAGTGCGCCACCCTGCGGGGCGGACGGCGGCGACGGCGACGGCGACCGCCGGACCGCCGGACCGTCTGCTCCAACGATGATCATACGACCTCGCGCGGAGCCGACGTCAGGCCG
Source organism: Protofrankia sp. Cr1 (assembly GCF_963555865.1). Taxonomy (NCBI): domain Bacteria; kingdom Bacillati; phylum Actinomycetota; class Actinomycetes; order Frankiales; family Frankiaceae; genus Protofrankia; species Protofrankia sp. Cr1. The sequence continues at coordinate 4,770 of NZ_CAUVXO010000093.1, read as the reverse complement.
GGGTCCCGTCCACCTCCGGTCCTGGTCGACCCAGGCGTCTGTACCGAGCCACCGTCGGCAGCCATACCGCCCGTACCCATACCGGCCACACCCATACTGAGCACCCGGGCGCCCGGAGTCCGGGATGCCTCCGCCTCCGGCGCTGGATGGGTGCCCGTCCCTGCCGCGGCACCCAGGCGCCTTGCCTCAGCCAGCGGCGAGGGTACCGCCTGCAGGACCACCGACGGCGCTGCCTGGCTGGTCCGCAGGTGCAGCGGCGTGGGCAGGACAGGTACCCGCCGGCGGTACCGCCGGGCCCGCATCACGTCGACCAGCATCGCCGGGGTGTGCCTGGTGACCCGAAAGGTCCCGCCGGCCATCTCCGACCAGTGCACGGGAACCTCGGCGATTCGGTAACCCATCGACCGCGCAAGCGCGATGACCTCGACGTCGAAGCCGAAACCCGTGGACCGCGACAGGCTGAAGAGCAGCTTCGCCTCGGCATGCCGAAACGCCTTGAAGCCACACTGGGTGTCGGCGACGTCCAGTCCCGCAAGGGTCCGGGTGATTCGGTTGAACGCCCAGCTACCCATCCGCCGGCCGCTCGTGCGTAGCGCGTTGTCACCGATCCGGCGCGACCCGAGCGCAACCTCGGCATCGTTGAGCGCCGCGAGAAGCGGCGGCAGGTCGTTGAGATCCGAAGCCATATCCGCGTCCATGAACACGATCGACGCGCCCCGCGCCATCGCGACACCCGTGCGAATTGCCGTACCCTTACCGGAGTTCCACGGAAGGCTCACGACGCGTGCCCGCGGCAGCTCACTCAACAACCGCTCAGCAACCTCGGCAGTACGGTCGGTACTGCCGTCATCCACAAGGATCACCTCCGCGCCGGCAAGCGTGCTCACCACAGCCACCAGACGGGGCAACGCCTCCGGGAGCCGGTGCGCCTCGTTGTAGGCGGGGATGACGATACTGACGGGAACGTGGTCCAAGAGTCACTCCCAAGCTGCGTCGGCAACGACAAGGGCGCGCGATCACCTGCCGATCGCGAAACACCTCGTCACGCCCGAATAGGTCCGGCCGAAGCTTCGATACGGCATCGCCGTGCCGGTGCGATCCGAGCTGCCAAATCAGTATTCACCCGGCGAGGACCGACCGACGATCCACCATTGCGCCGCCAACAGACTGGCGGCACGTTCTGGCCACGCGGGATGGACAGCAGGTATCCGTACATGCGCCCACCCATCCTTTCACCGGCCTTCCCCGAGGCCTCGGCAACACGACACGAACCATGCCCGCAGGGATCTCGCGGCGAACGTCGTACCCGAGCCGACGACCCGCGAACGCCGCCGCCCACCCACCGTTCGGCACCGCTTGACGCACCTACACCTCGGACATCCTCTCGCAGGCGGGGCGCCCCTCTTCGCCCGCCACCCGCACGTCACTGCGACACACATCCGACAATGACCCCTTCGTCACACCATGCCCACCGTCGGATACCGAATCGTCACCGACCGGGATGGGGGTTATGCCATCGGCGACCTTGCGTCGACAGTTGTCTGCGTATTGTCAATGAATCGTGCTGCCGTGGATGACGAGTGCTCACCGGCACGATCACGCGCCCTGACCCCACGCCGATCCCACCCTGATCGCGCCAGTCGTTCCCACCAGCGCCCCCTCCGACAGTGTTCGGACGAAAGACAATCGGAACAGGTCTGCGCCCCGTTTATTCACCCAATGGTGGTACTGTCGTCGAAATACTGAGGCTGATACCCAGCGTAATCGAACGAAAAATCTGAAACGGACTCGTAAAGTACGCAGACTGGCCGCCAACTCCCTTCGGATCTCGCCGGTGCGGGTCAATGCATTGTGCCCGAGAACCGGTTGCGAATCCTGTGTCCGGGCGATCCGCGCCCAGCCGGCCCATGCCCCCCGCACCGGGGCATTCTGGATCCCGAGGATGTCCGCGCCGGGTGGGCGTCGCACCGAACAGGAGTGATCGATGACGGAAGGCCCTGCGACAGCCACCAGCCCCGGCGACGACGCTCCGACCCCACCGAGCCCAGCCGGTTCCGACAGCGATCCGACCGAGCGATCAGGGCGTCGGCGGGACATGGGTGATCCTGGCCTGCGTGCCCTGGTCGGCGCCGGACGCTCGCGGCTGCCGCCGGGAACGGCTATGCGAGCCCGGGACGTCGCCCGGCCCGACCTCGACGACATGGCCGAGGCTGAACGCACCGTCGTCCTTCGGCGGCGTCCATGGACCGACCCCGCCACCGCCCCCACGACCGTCCCCCGAACGCAGCGTCGAGGGTAACTCAGACCGCCCTTACGCCTGCGTCAACACCTGTTTCAATCCTTGTGTCCGGCTGGGCCGTAGGCCGGGGCGCCCGGGTCAGGGAGCCAGCGGCGCGGACGTGATCGGCACCACGCCAGATCGCTCGTAGGCCGCGAGCATGGTGATCCGCCGGATGTGACGTTGCTCGGCGCTGAACAGCGTCCCCAGGAACACCTCGATGAGGCCGACGGCCTCCGCAACGGTGTGCATCCGCGCACCGATACTCGCGACGTTCGCGTCGTTGTGCAGCCGGGCGAGCCGGGCCGTTTCGATATTCCAGACGAGGGCGGCACGCACGCCGGTGACCTTGTTCGCGGCGATGGCCTCGCCGTTGCCGGAACCACCGATGACGACACCCAGACTGCCCGGTTCGCCCACTACGGCCGCGGCTGCCGCGATCACGTACGGCGGGTAGTCATCATCCGGGTCGTAGGCGGCCGGGCCGTGATCAACTGCCGAATGACCCAGCTCGGCCAGTCGAGTGATCAATGAGGTCTTGAGTTCGAAGCCCGCGTGGTCGGAACCGAGATGGACGCGCATGGAACGAAATGATGCCCGTCGCAGGCCGCCGTTACTCCCCCCGCTCCAATGATCTAGAAAAGACACACCTGACGGGCGACACCCGCGGGGCATCGGTCCCCGATCCTGTTCACCGGATGGTCCTTGACAGCAACAACCCGCTCACA
>NZ_CAUVXO010000093.1:0-1517 GCF_963555865.1 Protofrankia sp. Cr1 | reverse complement strand
CAGCACGCCGTCCCAGAGCCGGCCCGCGGCCTCGCCCTTGGGCGCCGGCGTGACGACGGGGCCGAAGAACGCCGTGTCCGCCACCGCGATCACCGGCGTGCCGACGTCCATGCCCACGCGGCTGATCCCGTCCTGATGGCTCGCCCGCAGCGCATCGTCGAACTCCTCCGATGTCGCCGCATCAGCAAGATCCGGCTCCAGGCCGACCTCGGCCAGCGCCGCCGCGAAGGTGCCGGCTTCCCACTCGGCCTTCTGCAGGTGGCGACGCCGGCCCAGCGCCGTGTACAGCGGCAGCAACACGTCCTCGCCGTGCCTCGCCGCGGCAGCCACGCAGATCCGCACCGGGCCCCACGCGCGGTCCATCAGCTGCCGATATTCGTCCGAGAGGTCCCTGCCCTGGTTGAGCACGGCCAGGCTCATCACATGCCAACTGAAGCGCACCGGCCGGACCTGCTCGACGTTCAGCGCCCAGCGCGAGGCCAGCCATGCCCACGGGCAGCTGGGGTCGAACCAGAACGCGGCCGTGGTGACCGGCGTGACCGGCGTGACTGATTCGTGATCCGTGGTGGTGGTCGAGACCACCTGTGGTGAAACGCTCTGCGTGGACACAAGCCGCTCCTGATCATCCGACGAGATGGGCCCGGCACTCTCCTGTGTCCGACTCAACCATCGCAAGCAGCTGACTGTTTCCCGGACCGGGCCAGGTAGCCGGCCACCCGGTTGACCACGGCGACGAACGGCACAGCGGCAATCGCTCCCGGGATACCGGCCAGCACACCACCGGCGGACAGCGAGATGACGATCGCCAGTGGATGCAGACGCACGGCCCGCCGCATCACCAGCGGCTGCAGCAGGTGGCCCTCGACCTGCTGAACGCCGACCGCGACCGCCAGAATGACCAGGGCGGGCACCCAACCGTTGGAGACGAGCGTGACCAGCACCGCCGCCCCGCCGGCCACAGCAGCTCCGACGATCGGGATGAACCCGCCCAGAAACGTCAGCAGAGCCAGGGGTGCCACGAGGGGAACCCCGACCACCAGCAACCCGACCGTGAGACCGGCGGCGTCCACGAGCGCTACCACCATGGTGCCGCGGACGTATCCGGTCAGTGTCGACCATGCCTCCCGGCCCGCGCCGCGCACCCGTGCCTCACTGTCAGGTGGGAAGCGGGTGACGATCCAGCCCCAGATCCGGTCACCGTCGTGGACGAAGAAGAACGTCGAGAACAGCATGAGCAGAAGGCCCGTGAGCACCTCGGCGGCAACGGTGGCGCCGGAGAGCACTCCGGAGGCAAGGCGGCCCCGGTTGTTCGCCAGCGTCTGGGTGATGGTGTTCGTGAGATCGTCCAACTGCTTCTGCGACAGGTGCAGCGGTCCGTCCTGCAGGTAGTCACGGACCTGTTCCACACCATTGCCGACCTGATCAGCCAGGCTCGGAAACTCGTTGGCCGCATTGAAGCCGACACCCACGCCCACGCCCACCACAATGATCAGGAAACCGACGACGGTCAGGAAGGA
>NZ_CAUVXO010000092.1:14062-14641 GCF_963555865.1 Protofrankia sp. Cr1 | reverse complement strand
AGGTCCGCGACGCGCGCGGGGTCGAAGCTCGCCGGGACCCGGGGTAACCGCGAGACGATCCGCAGCACCCGTTGCAACGCCCCGCGGTCCAGCGTCGCCTCCAGAACGACACCGGTGCCGGCGATCGTGGCGGCACGGACCCCGACGTGGTGCACCTGCACGTGATCGGGATGGCCGTATCCACCGGCGAGGTCGTAGATGGTGAGCACGTCGGCCTGCTCCTCGCGCAGGATCTCGGCCAGGCGTGCGGCGGCCTCGTCGATATCCGCCTCGGCGAACGCCGAGTCCGCTCCCGAGGGCGCATCCTTCGTCCCGGAATCGGCGTAGCCCAGCCACGCGACCCGGGCGCATCCGAGTACCCGGGCGGAGCGCTCCAGCTCGGCCTTGCGCTGGTCTGCCAACGGGCCGCGGGCGAGCACGTCGCGCGACGCCGGGCCGGCACCGCCGGTGGTGGCGACCACAAGGACCACCCGATGACCCTCCGCGGCGGCCCGCGCCAGGGTTCCGCCGGTGAGCAGCGCCTCGTCGTCCGGGTGGGCGTGGAAGGAGACCAGAGTGTAGGGCACCGTCCTATTAGCC
>NZ_CAUVXO010000092.1:8012-13667 GCF_963555865.1 Protofrankia sp. Cr1 | reverse complement strand
CCACGGTCGAGAAATCACCTGTCCACGTGGGCCTGTCAGCTGTGCCCGCCGGGACCGGGCTGCGCCGACCCGGCGGTACCGGCCTGTGCCGGCACGCCGGCACCGGGCGGGACCGGCGTGTAACGAATCTCCTCGCCCTGGTCCGTAGGTTCTACCGAGACCGTGGGCAGCACCCGGTCGAGTCGGGCCGGCAGCCACCAGTTCGCCCTACCGCACAGGTGCATCAGCGCGGGCACCAGCACGGTCCGGATGACGAACGCGTCGATCACGACCGCGAGCGCGAGGCCCAGACCGAACATCTTGATCACACGATCGTCCCCGAGCATGAAGGAGCCGAACACCAACGCCATGATCGCTCCAGCCGCGCTGATCACACGACCGGTTTCGGCCTGACCCAGCGAGACGGCGATCCGGTTGTCCCGGCGCGCGAGCCACTCCTCGTGCATCCGGCTGACCAGGAACACCTCGTAGTCCATGCTCAGTCCGAAGAGGATGGCAAAGATCATCACCGGTAGGAACGGCTCGATCGGCCCGGGCTGGATGTCGAACAGGTCGGACAGCCATCCCCACTGGAAGATCGCAACGAGCACCCCGAAGGACGCGGCGACCGCGAGCAGGTTCATCACCGAGGCCATCAGCGGGATGACGACGCTGCGGAACACCACAACCAGCAGCAGGCAGGCGAGGCCGATGACCACGGCGACGAACAGAGGCAGCTTGTCCGCGAGCACATGCGCGAAGTCGTCGAAGATCGCCGTTACGCCGCCGACGTGGACGACCAGCGAACTGCCCCTGGTCGACGCTGGTATGACCTCATCCCGCAGCCGATCGAGCAGCTTGGAGGTCTCGGCGTCCTGCGGGCTGGTGGTCGGGTAGAGCGTCACCGTCGCGGCGCGTCCGTTGGGACTTTCCCGCGGCGCTGACACCGACGCCACTCCGGGTGTGTCGTGCAACGTTGCGACCAGCCTCGACAGGGCACCGCGGTCCGCCGGGGAGCCAATCTCAGCGGCGAGCACGAACGGACCGTTGAATCCGGCGCCGAACCCTTCCGCGAGCAGGTCATACCCCCGTCTGGACGTCTTGGACTCCGGTCCGTTGCCCTGATCGGAGGAGCCGAGCCGCAGGGAGAAGAAGGGCACGGCCACGACCACGATCAGTCCCGCCGCGATCACGGCCGAAAGGGCGGGACGCCGCTCGATCCGGCGGGCCCAGTTCCACCAGAAGCCGGTGGCCACCTCGGGTTCCCCACCAGCGGCCGCAAGCCTCGCCCGCTCCTTCCGGCTGAGCACCTTCATCCCGAAGAAGCCGAACAGCGCGGGCAGCAGGGTGACGGCGGTGGCCATGGTCAGAGCCACCACGAGCGCCGCGCCCACGGCGACCCCGACCAGGAAGTCCACCCGCAGCGCGAGCATCCCGAGCAGGGCGATGCACACGGTGACACCCGCGAACATGACCGCGCGACCGGAGGTGTTGATGGCCGTGACGACCGCATCCTGCGGACTCCGCCCGGCCCGCAGCGCGGTCCGGTGCCGGTTGACGATGAACAGGGCGTAGTCGATGCCAACGCCCAGGCCGATCAACGTGGCCAGGGTCGGCCCGAATTCGGCGATGTTCATCGCATGGGAGAGCAGTCCGATGAGAGAAAGCCCGACTCCCAGCGCGATGATCGCGGTGATCAGCGGCAGAGTCATGGCCAGCAGCGTGCCGAAGGCAATGAACAGGATCACCGCGGCGGCGGCGATACCCACCAGCTCGCTGGTACTGCCGAGGTTCTGTTCCGCGACGCTGATCGGGTTGCCGGACAGCTCCACCTGCAGGGCACCGCTGTCCGCGGCCCGAGCCGTGTCGACGATCGCGACAATGTCGTCCCTGGGGATCTCGTTCGCCAGCCTGTCCAGCGCTACGGTAGCGAACGCGGTCCGGCCGTCCGTACTGAACCGACCGACCGTATCGGGGCCGTAGGGGCTGGTGATCTCCACGACATGAGACAGCCGCGCGACAGAATCGAGCATCCGGGAGGCGGTGGCCTGCACCTGTGGATCCCGCAGTGTCCCGGAACGGGCATGCAGGACGATCGACGCGCTGTCCCCCGACGCCGCGGGGAACTCACGGGCAAGGAGATCCATCGCCTCCTGCGAACCGGTCCCCGGAAGTGAGAAGACGTTCTTGTAATCCGTACCGGCAGCGGCGCCGGTCACGCCGACACCCAGCACAGCCGCAAGCCAGAGCAGCAGGACAAGGCGGCGGTGCTGGAAGCTCCAGCGGGCCAGTGTTGGCACAGGTTCCCCTCTTGCCACGACAGACGAAGACGGTCATCGACAGATGGGACGCTCGGAGCCCGGGAAACGGCCTGTGTCGACGTGACCGCAAGCACGATCATCTCGAGCACACACTCAACACTCGTAGACTCAATGACCATAGAAAGAAGTTCGGAGGTCAGTCAACGTGCGTGGAGTGACACCTTCTGTGATATCGGACACGCCGCCCCTCGGACGGGCTGAACGTCGCGCCCGCACGAGAGCCGCGATCCTCGCCGCAGCCCGCACAGTGTTCGGCGACTGCGGCTATCAGGGCGCGACGATCCGCGCTGTCGCCGGCCGGGCGGACGTGGATCCAGCCCTGGTCATGCAGCACTTCGGATCGAAGGAGGCGCTCTTCATCGCCGCCGCCGAGATCGAACTGGGCATCGACGACGCCCTACCCGGGCCAATTGACGATCTGGGTGAACGCCTGCTCTGTACGCTGCTGGAGCGGCTTGAGTCCGCCCCGGAGGCGACCGTGTCCATGCTGCGGTCGATGCTCACCCACGACCAGGCCGCCGAGGCGGTGCGGGCCGCAATGATCGACAAGGGAGCCAGTCCGCTCGCCGACATAATCATCGGCGACGACGCCGAGCTGAGATCCGGACTCGTCGCCAGCATGATAATCGGCCTGATAATCACGCGCTACCTACTGAAGATCCCTAAAGTCGCGGAGGCACCCGCCGAGCGCCTGATCCCCCTGTTCGGGCCCTGCCTGCAGAGACTGATCACACCAGCGGACCCCGGAACCGCGCCGGGGGAACCACGAGACACGGCCTGAGAACGACCGGCAACAGGGGTCTCGGATCAGCGAGCGGGGAGCCAGGTAGAGGAGATCAAAGGCGGACGTGCTTCCCCATCTCGAACTCGGGGATGCCGTCGCGCAGCAAATCGCAGATACGATCGACCCGCTCGTACACGACCACCTTGTGGCCGGCGCGGGTGAGGTGTCAGGCCGCAGCGCCGGGCCACCGCGACGCTCGGCATGGGGAAGCCCGCCCGCGCTTGCCTGGTCGCGGCTTGTTACGATAACGGGCGTGAGTTCCGCCAACCGTGCCAGGAAGAAGTCCGGTCGCACTCTGGCGAAGAGCCGTAACCGGAGCGCACCGTCGCCGTACGCGCCGGTCCTTGACGACGCCGCCGAGCTTCATCGCGAGGAGTCGATACTCATCGCCGAAGCGTGGGCGTCGCAGCTGCTGGGGCAGATCTGGGTTGCCGGCTGGGCTGACGACGCGGCCGACGGCGCCCACGACCCGAACGACTTCCTGCAGAACGAGGTCGAAGCGTTGATCCGCCATATGGCGGGCCAGCGCACGCCCGCCGGGTTGGCGGTTCTGCGCGCGCTGGCGCTGGTGGGTGAAGATTGGACGCGCGAGTTGGCCACCGAGGCCGGCCGAAAGCTCGCCAGCCGCGGCGTCCCGGAACCCGCGTGGGTCGCACATACCGACGTCGCCGAACTGACCGACGCCCTGTCGATGACCGACATGTTCGGCGATGTCGAAGTGATCACGCTCGGCTTCCGGCGAGCCGACACCGAGCACGCTTTCGTGGTCTTCGTCGACCACGCCTCTCTCGCGGGCATCTTTAAGATCATGATTGGCGAATTGGCGGACGACGGCATCACCGGACTGGTCGAGATGTTCGGCACGCAAGGATCACTTGCCGAGCCGATCCCGCTGCCTGCCGCGCAGGCCAGGGCCCGGCTCGATGAGGCCCTCGACAGGATGCTCGATCACGGGCCGCCGGAGGTGGAATACGAGCGGGACGCACCGGCGGCGGAGAAGGCCGGCAGCGACGATGACGGTGACGCGGACAGCGATGACGAGGGCGACCCGGCTGGTGGCTGGGCACTGCTGCGGGCACGGCTCGACCTGCTGCCCGACGATCAACTCGCCGACGCCGACGCCGACGATGGTGACGGTGACGGGCTCGACATCGAGCTGATCGATGACGAGGCCGACCGAGAGGAAGCCGAGCGAGTCGCCGCGGAATTCCTGGCATCCGACCACGCCGAGGCGCTGCCCGATCGCGAGGCGGCCCGGATCTGGGCGCGGATGGCGGCCGACTGGGCTCTCGACCTGGGACGACCGGCGCAACGCTACGGCCCGCTGTCGCTGGGGTACTTTCTCATCACCGAAGTGAGCCAACACATCGCGCTCGGGGCCGACGACCTCGCACTGCTGCCAGCCGTCATCCGGGCCTGGGCGCACTTCACCACCGACGCTCGCGAGCTGGGCTCCGCCGCGCACGAGCAGTGGGACGAGCAGCTGCCGGACATACTGGACGAGTTCGTGGCCTCCTACCGGGAACCCGATGCGGCCGACCACCGCGCCACCTGCGCCGATGTCATCGACTTCCGTCTGTATGAAACCGAGACCAGTTCCGAAGCCGTGTTCGACAGACTGTACGCGTCGGCCCCCGCCTTTGTGCGCAGGCAACTCGACGACGCCGAGCTGGCCGTGCATCCGCCCACGATCCCCGCTGCCTCGGTGGAATCGGCGGGAACCGTCCATCAGATCAAAGTCCTGCTACGCGGGTCGAAACCGCCGATCTGGCGTCGGCTTGAGATTTCCTCGACGAGCACGCTGGCGGATCTGCACAACGTGATCCAGGCCGCGTTCGACTGGGACGACGACCACCTGTGGATGTTCACAACCGCGTACGGAAAGTTCGGCTGCTCCCCCGACCTGGGCGATCGGGATCCGGATGAGGCGACCATCGCCCAGATCGCCGGGGAAGGCGTCACATTCCGCTACCTCTTCGACTTCGGCGACGATCTGGACCACGACGTCATTGTTGAAAAGGTCGTTCCCGTCACGGCGGGCGCCGCCTATCCGCAGTGCATCGGCGGACGCCAGCCCGATCCCGTCCAGTACTACTTCGACGAGGACGGCGAAGGCCGTGCCGACGCGCTCTTCGACAAGGACGTCATCAACGCCCGCCTCGCGAGACTACGCAGCTAGCCTACGGCCGACGGCCAAGAAACCGGGCGGTAGGTCGTTGTGGTCACGGGAACGGCAGTTTCCACCTACGGCCGACGGCCACGAAACCGTACGGTAGGTCATTGCGGTCACGGGAACGGCAGTTTCCACCTACGGCCGACGGCCACAACATCGCCCAAGCCCTCAGCGTCGTTCCCGGCGCATCCGCCGGACGATCACGGTGAGGTCGACCACCGCCGTCAGCGCGATCACGCCGAGCAGGACGGCCGGGACCGGCTGGTCGGAAACGGCGTAGTACACACAGGCACCCGCGCAGAACAGCAGCCCGAACAGGGCGAGAGCCAGGCGTAGACCCAACGCGCTGCGGGCGGGCGGGAATCCACCCGGGCCACCGTCCACTGCACCATCGCCCC
>NZ_CAUVXO010000092.1:0-7636 GCF_963555865.1 Protofrankia sp. Cr1 | reverse complement strand
TGGGCCGGGGTCAGATGAGTTCGCGGTCGCCGAGATAGGGCCGCAGCACCTTGGGGACGCGGACCCGATGGTCGGCGGTCTGGAAGTTCTCCAGAATGGCCGCCAGCAGTCGGGGCGTCGCTACCGCCGTGTTGTTCAGCGTATGGGCGAACCGGACCCGTCCGTCGGCGTCCTTGTAGCGGATGTTCGCCCGCCGGGCCTGCCAGTCGTGCAGGGTCGAGCAGCTGTGGGTCTCCCGGAAGCGCGCCAGCGACGGGAACCACGTGTTGATGTCGTTCATCCGGAACTTACCCAGGCCCATGTCGCCGGTGGCACATTCCACCACCTCGTAGGCCAGACCCAGAGCCTGCAGGACGTGCTCGGCGGTGTCGAGCAGTTCGGCGTGCCAGCGGGCGGACTCCGCCTCGTCAGCCGCGCAGATCACGAACTGCTCGACCTTCTCGAACTGGTGGACGCGCAGCAGTCCACGGACGTCGCGTCCGGCGCTGCCGACCTCCCGGCGAAAGCACGGCGAGATCCCGGCGTAGCGCAACGGCAGGTCACGCAGGGACAGCATCTCGCCCGCGTGCAGGCCAACCAGCGCGACCTCGGCGGTGCCGGCGAGATAGAGATCGTCCCCGGGTAGCTGGTAGATCTCCTCACCGTGGCCCGGCAGGAAGCCGGTACCGACCAGCGCCTCGCGCTTGACCAGCGACGGCACCGACAGCAGCCGGAAGTCCCTGCCCGCCAGCAGGTCCAGCGCGTAGGAGTGCACGGCCCGCTCCAACAGCACGAGGTCACCGGCGAGCGCGTACGCCCGCTCCCCCGAGGCGCCACGGGCCCGTTCGAACTCCGCCCAGCCACGCTTCTCGGCCAGCTCGACATGGTCGACCGGGGTGAAGTCGAACACCGGGCGCTCGCCCCAGACCCGGATGACGGTGTTCGCCGCCTCATCCGGCCCGACCGGTGCCCCGCTCCACGGAATGTTCGGTGTCGCCAGCAGCAGGTCGCCCAAGCGGGCGCCGGCGTCCTCCAGCTCCGCACGGGTCCGGCGCAGTTGCTCGTCCAGGGCGCCGGAGCGTTCCCGCAGCCGCTCTCGCTCGGCCGCGTCCGCGGCCTTGAAACCACCGGCGAGCTCCCGGCGCTCACGCTGGGCGGTGTCCAGCGCGTGCTGCAGGGCCCGTACGGACTGGTCGAGGCCCAAGATGGCGTCGACGTCGAGGTCCACCCCTTTGACGCGGGCGGCCTCCCGCACGGCGTCGGGATTCTCCCGGATGAACCGTCTGTCCAGCATCTGGCCTCGTCGCCCTCCAGCGGGATCCCTGCGCGTCGGTGAAAAGCCTACCGCCCGCCTGGCCGACGCCCGACGATCACCGTCGGGTCGGGGTGATCGGTTCGGGGAGGTCGGTGGAACCACGCAGGTAACGGTCCACCGCCGCGGCGGCGGCCCGACCCTCCGCGATCGCCCACACGACCAGGGACTGACCCCGGCCGATGTCCCCGGCGACGAACACCTTCGCGACGGAACTCGCCCAGCCGGCGTCCCGGGCGACGTTGCCACGGGCGTCGAGCGCGACACCGAGCTGGTCGAGCAGGCCGGGCCGTTCCGGCCCGACGAAACCCATCGCCAGCAGCACGAGCTCGCACGGCAGCTCGACGTCGGTACCCGGCACCTGCTCGAAGCGGCCGTCGACCATGGCGACCTCGTGCATGCGCAACGCGCGAACCCGACCGGCGTCATCACCGAGAAAGCACTCGGTGGAGACGGCGAAGACCCGGTCGCCACCCTCCTCGTGCGCGCTGGACACCCGGTAGACGACCGGCCAGGTCGGCCACGGGTTCGCCACCGGCCGCAGTTGCGGCGGTCGCGGCATGATCTCCAGCTGGTGCACGGACACCGCCCCCTGGCGGTGCGCGGTACCCAGACAGTCCGCGCCGGTGTCACCGCCACCGATGATGACCACCCGTTTACCCGCCGCGTTGATCAGCGGTTCGGTGCGGTCGCCCTGCTGGACCTGGTTCGCGGGAACCAGGTACTCCATCGCGAGGTGGACGCCGGCCAGCTCCCGGCCGGGCACGGTGAGATCCCGCCCGACCGTCGAGCCACCGGCGAGCACGATCGCGTCATAGGATGCGCGCAGCTCGTCCGCGGTGATGTCCACACCCACGTTGCACGAGGACATGAACACCGTCCCCTCGGCCCGCATCTGCGCGAGCCGACGGTCCAGCACCTGCTTTTCCATCTTGAACTCGGGGATGCCGTAGCGCAGCAACCCACCGATGCGGTCGGCCCGCTCGTACACGACGACGTTGTGGCCGGCCCGGGTGAGCTGCTGAGCCGCGGCGAGCCCCGCCGGGCCCGACCCGACCACGGCGACCCGCTGCTCGGTGCGCGCGGACGGCAGGACCGGCCGGACCGTGCCGTCGGCCCAGGCCCGATCGATGATCGACACCTCAACCTGCTTGATGGCCACCGGATCATCGGAGATTCCCAGCACGCACGCGGTCTCGCACGGCGCCGGGCACAGCCGCCCGGTGAACTCCGGGAAGTTGTTGGTGGCGTGCAGCCGCTCGATCGCCTCGCCCCAGTCAGCCCGTCGTACCAGGTCGTTCCACTCCGGGATGATGTTCCCGAGCGGGCAGCCGTTATGGCAGAAGGGGATGCCGCAGTCCATACACCGTGTTGCCTGGTGACGCAGGGATTCGACCGGGAACGGTTCGTAGACCTCGTTCCAGTCGGTGATCCGCACGTCGACGGGCCGGCGCGTCGGCAGCTCCCGGGGATGCTTGAGGAAGCCGATCGGGTCAGCCATGCCGCTCCTGTCGAATGATCGTGTCGGGGCTGCCGGGGCGTGCTCGGCAACACACCGTAGGACACCGGTCACGCACGGGACGCCGCCATGATCAGATCTTCGGCGGGCAGGCCGTCCTCCTGCGCCCTGCGCATCGCGGCGAGCACCCGCTTGTAGTCCCGGGGCATGATCTTGACAAAGGAGGACTGCTCAGTCTCCCACTCCGCAAGCAGGCCCGCCGCCACTGTCGACCCGGTCTCGCGCCGGTGCCGGGCGACCAGGGCGAGGAGCAGCACCCGGTCGTCGTCGTCCAGCGGGTCCACGTCGACCATCTCGGTGTTGATCCGTCGCAGGATGGGCTTGTACAGGAACGCCACGCCACCGCTCATCCCGGCCGCGAAGTTGCGTCCGGTGGACCCGAGGACGACCACGGTGCCGCCGGTCATGTACTCGCAGCCGTGATCGCCGACGCCTTCGACGACAGCGGTCGCACCGGAGTTGCGGACGCAGAACCGCTCGCCGACGATGCCACGGAAATACGCCTCACCGGCCGTGGCACCGTAGAGCAGCACGTTGCCGGCGACGATGTTCTCCTCGGCCCGCAGCGGCGCCTCCTTGGGCGGGAACACGATGATCCGTCCACCGGACAGGCCCTTGCCGGTGTAGTCGTTGGCGTCGCCCTCGAGCGTGAGGGTCACCCCGCGGGGCACGAACGCGCCGAAACTCTGGCCGGCCGAACCGGTGAACCGCAGCGAGATCGTGTCGTCGGGGAGGCCCTGCGCGCCGTAGCGCCTGGTCACCTCGAAGCCGAGCATGGTGCCGACCGTCCGGTTGACGTTACGGATCGGCATCTCCAGCCACACCGGCCGACCGTCCTCCAACGCCCCCTCGCACAGCTGGATCAGGGAGTTGTCCAGCGCCTTGTCCAGCCCGTGGTCCTGAGCGGTCGTGCAGTGCAGGGAGCCACCGAAGGGCCGTTCCGGGGCATGCAGCAGCGGAGTGAGATCCAGGCCGGCGGCCTTCCAGTGGTCGAGTGCGGCCCGCGCGTCGAGGACCTCCACGTGGCCGACGGCCTCGTGCAGCGTGCGGAACCCCAGCGCCGCGAGGTACTCACGCACCTCCTGCGCGATGAAGGTGAAGAAGGCCTCCACGAACTCGGGTTTGCCGGTGAAACGGGCACGCAGCTCGGGGTTCTGGGTCGCCACCCCCACCGGGCAGGTGTCAAGGTGGCACACCCGCATCATCACGCAGCCGGCGACCACCAACGGGGCGGTCGCGAACCCGAACTCCTCCGCGCCCAGCAGCGCGCCGACGATGACGTCGCGGCCGGTCTTGAGCTGGCCGTCGACCTGGACCACGATCCGGTCGCGCAGGCCGTTGAGCAGCAGGGTCTGCTGGGTCTCGGCCAGGCCCAGCTCCCAGGGGGCACCCGCGTGCTTGAGCGAGGTCAGCGGGGCCGCGCCGGTACCGCCGTCATGCCCGGAGATCAGTACGACATCCGCATGGGCCTTGGACACACCGGCGGCCACCGTACCCACGCCGACCTCGGCCACGAGCTTGACGTGCACCCGCGCCCGCGGGTTGGCGTTCTTCAGGTCGTGGATGAGCTGGGCGAGGTCCTCAATGGAGTAGATGTCGTGGTGCGGCGGCGGCGAGATCAGGCCCACGCCCGCCGTCGAGTGCCGGGTCCGCGCGATCCACGGGTAGACCTTCTGCCCGGGCAGCTGGCCGCCCTCACCGGGCTTGGCGCCCTGCGCCATCTTGATCTGGATGTCGTCGGCGTTGGCAAGGTACTCGCTGGTCACCCCGAAGCGGCCGCTGGCGACCTGCTTGATCGACGATCGACGAAGGTCGCCGTTGGCGTCCGGTGTGAACCGTCTGGCATCCTCGCCGCCCTCGCCGGTGTTCGACTTCGCCCCGATCCGGTTCATCGCGATCGCCAGCGTCTCGTGTGCCTCGGCGCTGATCGAGCCGTAGGACATCGCACCGGTGGCGAACCGCTGGAGGATCTCCGACACCGGCTCGACCTGGTCGATCGGAATCGGCGGGCGCAGGCCCTCGCGCAGCGCGAACATGCCGCGCAGGGTGGCGTTGCGCCGCGACAGCTCGTCGACGGTGGCGGTGTACTGCTTGAACACCTCGTACTGACGGCTGCGCGTGGCGTGCTGGAGCAGGAAGACCGTCTCCGGGTTGAACAGGTGCACCTCACCCTCGCGGCGCCACTGGTACTCACCACCGGTGTCCAGGTTGCGGTGGGCCAGCTCCGAGGCGACCGCCGAGTACGCCTTGTGGTGACGGGCTGCGACCTCGGCCGCGATGACATCGATGTCCACGCCGTCCAGCCGGGACGGCGTCCCGGTGAAGTAGGTGCCCACCAGCTGCTGGGACAGCCCGATCGCCTCGAACACCTGGGCTCCGGTGTAGCTGGCCACGGTGGAGATGCCCATCTTGCTCATCACCTTGAGCACGCCCTTGCCCAGCGCCTTGATGAGGTTGCGCTGGGCCTGGTCGCGGGTGATTCCGTCCAGGTCACCGCCGTCGAGGATGCTGTCGATCGACTCGAACGCCAGGTAGGGGTTGACGGCGGCCGCGCCGTACCCCAGGAGCAGCGCGACATGGTGAACCTCGCGTGCGTCGCCGCACTCCACGATGAGACCGACCTTGGTGCGGGTCTTCTCCCGGATGAGGTGGTGGTGGACGGCCGCGGTGAGCAGCAGGGAGGGAATCGGCGCCTTGTACCGGTCGGAGTCACGGTCGGACAGGACCACGACGCGGGCACCGTCCGCGATCGCCTCGCTGACGCCACGGCAGATCTCGGCCAGCCGCTCGGCGAGCGCCACGCCACCGCCGTCTACGTCATAGAGGCCACGCACGGTCACTGCCGCGAACCCGGGCATGTCCCCGTCGTCGTTGATACCGACGATCTTGGCGAGTTCGGTGTTGCTGATGACCGGGAACGGCAGGTGCACCAGCCGGCACGATGCCGGCGACGGCGCCAGCAGGTTACCTTCGGGACCGAGCGTCCGGCCCAGGCTTGTGACCATTCCTCCCGGATGGCGTCCAGGGGCGGGTTGGTCACCTGCGCGAACAGCTGGCTGAAGTAGTCGAAGAGCAGCCGCGGACGGCCCGAGAGCACCGCGACCGGCGTGTCGGTGCCCATCGAGCCGATCGGTTCGACACCGGCTCGGGCCATGGGCGCGATGATGACGCGCAGTTCCTCCTCGGTGTAGCCGAAGACCTGCTGGCGGCGGCGGACCGAGGAGTGACCGTAGACGACGTGCTCGCGTTCGGGCAGGTCGTCCAGGGCGATCAACCCGGCGTGCAGCCATTCCCCGTACGGCGCGGCGGCGGCCAGCTCCGACTTGATCTCCTCGTCGTCGACGATCCGGCCCTGCGCGGTGTCGATCAGGAACATCTTCCCCGGCTGGAGCCGGCCCTTCTGCACCACCCTGTGCGCGGGAAGGTCCAGGACACCGACTTCAGAGGCCATGACGACCAGGCCGTCGTCGGTGACCCAGTAACGCGACGGGCGCAACCCATTACGGTCGAGCACGGCGCCGATGACCGTTCCGTCGGTGAACGCGATGGAGGCCGGGCCGTCCCACGGCTCCATCAGCGCCGAGTGGAACTGGTAGAACGCCCGGCGGGCCGGGTCGATCTCGTCGTGGTTCTCCCAGGCCTCCGGGATCATCATGAGGACGGCGTGCGGGAGGCTGCGGCCACCGAGGTGGAGCAGTTCCAGGACCTCGTCGAAGCTGGCCGAGTCGCTCGCGCCGTCCGCGCAGATGGGGAAGATCCGGCGCATATCACCGGGGATGAGATCGCTGGCCAGCAGGGCCTCACGGGCCCGCATCCAGTTGCGGTTGCCACGCACGGTGTTGATCTCACCATTGTGAGCGACGTAGCGGTAGGGATGGGCAAGCGGCCAACTCGGAAAGGTGTTGGTCGAGAACCGGCTGTGCACGAGGGCGATCGCGCTGGCGAAACGGGGATCGTCCAGGTCGGGGAAGTACGCCGAGAGCTGATGGGTGGTGAGCATGCCCTTGTAGACGACGGTGCGCGCCGACAGCGACGGGAAGTACACACCGGCTTCGCGCCGCGCCCGCTTACGGACGCAGAACGCCCGCCGCTCGAGATCGAGCAGGTCGGCGGGCTCGGCGGCTTCGGCGGGTTCACCCGGACCGTCGACCGCCGCGGGCAGGCCGAGGAAGAGCTGCCGCATCCGCGGCTCGACCTCGACGGCGGCCCGGCCGACGATGTGGCTGACCACCGGAACCTCGCGCCAGCCCAGTACCCGCAGGCCCTCCGCGCGGACGATACGGCTGATCGCCCGAACGGCGTTGTCCCGGTCGCCGGCGACCTGCGGCAGGAAGGCCGTTCCCACCGCATACCGGCCGGGTGGCGGAAGCGGAAAGTCGACGACGTCGCGCAGAAAGGCGTCCGGAACCTGCACCAGGATGCCGGCGCCGTCGCCGGTGTCCGGGTCGCAGCCCGACGCTCCGCGGTGGTCGAGGTTGCGCAGCACGGTAAGGCCCTGTTCGACCAGCTCATGACTGCGTCGGCCACGGACATCCACGACGAAACCGACCCCGCAGGCGTCGTGTTCGAAGGTGGGGTCGTACAAGCCTTGTGCGATCAACATCCGGCGGGTCCTGTCCGTCTTCAGGGGTTCTCCGTGAGGCGGACGACGCTGTCCGGACGCGCCACCGTGACAGGGCAGTCCCGGCCAGGCGCACTAATGAGTGTGCCACGTACGCTCAGGATCCGCCGTGATCGCTAACGGCCCGGACCCGGATGTGGCCAACCGGGCATGAAACTATCCTCACCGGCCGCTCTGCGGTACCTCGCCGGGCACCGGCTGCGGG
>NZ_CAUVXO010000091.1:8228-14169 GCF_963555865.1 Protofrankia sp. Cr1 | reverse complement strand
CGTCGGGGTCGGGCCGCACCGCGTCGGGCCGGGCCGCGTCGGCGCCGGCGCCGGCGCCGGCACCGGCACGCTCGCCGCGGGCTGTCCCAGCCGATCCCGCGCGGCTGCTCGCCTGGGAGGTACTGCGAGCGGTCGACGAGCGTGGCGCATACGCCAACCTGCTGCTGGCAGCCCTGATGGCACAGCGTCGGCTCCCGGCCCGAGATCGAGGATTCGCCACCGAGCTGACCTACGGGACGCTGCGTGCCATGGGCATCCTCGACGTCCTGCTCGGAACGGTTGCCAGCCGGCCGGTGGACGCCGTGGACCCGAAGGTGCGCGATGCCCTGCGGCTCGGCGTCTACCAGTTGCTGTACACCAGGGTGCCGACCCGCGCGGCGGTCGCCTCAACGGTCGACCTGGTTCGCCACACCAGCGGTGAGCGGCCGGTCCGGTTCGCCAACGCGGTCCTGCGCCGGGTCGCGTCGCGGGTGGAGGAGACCGGTGGTGACCTTGCGGCCCTGCTCGCCGCTCCCCGCTACGACGACGACCCGATCGGCCATCTCTCGATGGTCACCGCCCACCCGCGTTGGGTGGTCGAGGCGTTCGCCGCGGCGCTGGGCGGTGACCTGGCGCAGACCCGCTCGGCGCTGGAGGCCGATGACCAACGTCCCACCACGCACCTGGTCGCGCGACCAGGTCTGATCGGCTCCGAGGCGCTGATGGACGCGGTCCGGGGCGCAGGGCTGGAGGCGCAGCCCGGCCGGTGGTCGCCGTACGCGGTCCGTCTCGCCGGTGGTGATCCGGGACGGCTCGCCGAGGTCTCCGACGGCCGCGCCGCCGTACAGGACGAGGGCAGCCAGCTGGTCGTGGCGGCGCTGTCGCGGGTGGTGACGGTGGGGACGGATGTCGGGGTGAGCGTCGATCTGTGCGCCGGCCCTGGCGGAAAGACCGCCCTTCTCGCCGGCCTGCTGCCCGGGACCCGGCTGATCGCGCTGGAACCGCGGGCTACCCGTGCCAGGCTGGTGAGCCAGGCGGTGGCCGGCCGGTCGAACGTGACGGTGGTGCAGGCGGACGGCCGTGTCCCACCGCTGCGGCCGGGCAGTGTCGACCGGGTGCTGGCCGATGTCCCCTGCACCGGCCTCGGGGCGCTGCGGCGTCGGCCTGAGGCGCGCTGGCGTCGCACGCCGTCCGATGTCGTGGTGTTGTCCCGCCTGCAGCGGCAGTTGGTGGCCGGGGCCCTCGACCTGGTGCGTCCCGGTGGTGTCGTTGCGTATGTCACCTGTTCGCCGCACCCGGCGGAGACCACCGACGTCGTGACGGACGTGGTCGGGCAGCGCACCGACGTGTCCGTTCTGGACGCCCGGGCCTACCTACCAGACGTGGACGGCCTCGGCGACGGCCCGTTCGTGCAGCTGTGGCCGCACCGGCACGGCACCGACGCGATGTTCCTCGCCCTCCTGCGCCGCGGCGGCCCGTGAGTCACGAAAGCTGACTACGGTAGGTGGAAATCGTCATCGGGGTGACCGAAACCACCTAACACCTGACTACGGTCGGCGGATGCGGTAGGTGGAAATCGTCATCGGGGTGGCCGAAACCACCTACGCTTCCGCTGTCGCATCGCCGGACGTCGATACGCTCGTAGGCGTGGCCACAGCGCAGATCTACCCGAGCTTGCTTGCCGCCGACTTCGGGCGGATCACGCAAGCGGCGCTGGCGGTCGAGGGACACGCCGACTGGCTGCACGTCGACATCATGGACTACCACTTCGTCCCCAACCTCGCCCTCGCGCCGGACACGGTGACCGCGTTGCGCACGGTCACCTCGACGCCCCTCGACTGCCATCTGATGATCGAGGATCCGGACCGCTGGGCCGCCGGCTACGCCGAGCGGGGCGCGGCCAACGTCACGATCCACGCCGAGGCCGTCACCGACCTGCCCCGGACCACCGCTGCCATCCGGGCGGCCGGCGCCCGTACCGGTCTGGGGGTGAAGCCGGCCACTCCCGTCGAGCGTTACCTCGATGACCTGCACCGGTTCGACCTGCTCCTGCTGATGACCATCGAGCCGGGGTTCGGTGGGCAGCGGTTCATGGACGAGGTCCTGCCGAAGATCTCAGCGGCACGGCGGCTGTTGGACGACCGCGGCCTCGATCTGTGGCTGCAGATCGACGGTGGGGTCAACGCCGACACCATCGAGCGGGCCGCCGATGCCGGGGTCGACGTCTTCGTCGCCGGCACCGCTGTCTACGGTGCGGCTGACCCGGCGGCGGCGGTCGAGTCGCTGCGTGCGCAGGCGCTGCGCGCCTCGCCGCGGCTGGTCGCACCTGGCGTGCCGACGCCCTGACCGCCCTGACCGCCCTGACCGCCCTGACCGCCCTGACCGCCCTGACCGCCCTGTCGATGGTCGGTGACCCTGAGCAGGTTGGCATTTCTGCGGGCAGTGGTGGCACCGCGCTCATCCAGCGGCGCAGGCCGGGCTTTCTCGTGCCCATGCGGCTTTCATGTGCAAGACTCAGACAGGTAGTTGCAGTAGCACGCGCGCTCCGGGGTCGGTGAAACTCCGAGCCGGCGGTGACAGTCCGCGACCCGTCCGCAGCCAGCGGCCGGTGGACCCGGTGAAATTCCGGGACCGACGGTGAAAGTCCGGATGGGAGGACGCGCGCGGGCGTGTGCCGTCCGGCGGTCTTCACCGTCGCGCACGGTCCGTCCGGCGCCCATGTGCCGGTGGCGTCCCGCGTGCTCACCCCTGTCTCGGACGTGGTGCCGACACAAGGGGGCACGTCAGTAATGTTCACCGGAATCGTCGAGGAACTCGGTGTCGTCGCGGCGGTCGAGCCGCTTCCCGCCTCGGCTCGACTCGTCGTCAGCGCCTCCACCGTCCTTGCCGACGTCAGCGAGGGCGCGTCCATTGCCGTCAACGGGGTCTGCCTGACCGTCACCAGTTGGTCTTCCCGTGATGGTGGGCGGGCGTTCGTCGCCGACGTCATGCAGGAGACCCTGGACCGTTCGGCTCTCGCCGGTCTGTCCGTCGGGGACCCCGTCAACCTGGAACGCGCCGTGCGCCTGGCCGACCGCCTCGGCGGCCATCTCGTGCAGGGGCATGTCGACGGGGTCGGCGTGGTGGTCGATCGACGGCGGGAGACCCATTGGGAGGTCGTGCGTATCAGCCTGCCGCCGGGCCTGGACCGCTACCTCGTCGAGAAGGGGTCCATCACCGTGGATGGCGTCAGCCTGACGGTGGTGGACGTGACCGCGGCGACGGCGTCACCGTCAGGATCATCCCCGGCCTCGTTCACCGTGAGCCTGATTCCGACGACGCTGCGGATGACCACCCTTGGCCGTCGCGCGGTGGGGGACCGGGTCAACCTCGAGGTCGACGTCCTGGCGAAGTACGTCGAGAAACTCATCGCCCCCGGTGACACGACCGGCGCGGGTCGCCTCGTGAGCCCAACCGCCACCCTCACCCCCACGATTCCGAGCGGGAACGGACAACCGTCATGACCGGACCCCAGACAGCCGGCGACACCCGCCTGGCCTCCATTGACGACGCGGTGGCCCAGATCGCGGCCGGCCGGCCTGTCATCGTCGTCGACGACGCCGACCGCGAGAACGAAGGCGACCTGATCTTTGCGGCCGAGCTGGCCACGCCGGAGCTGTTGGCGTTCACGATCCGCTACACATCCGGTGTGATCTGCGTGCCGATGGCCGGCGCCGACCTCGATCGGCTGACTCTCGATCAGATGGTCCCCCACAACACCGACCGGATGGGCACGGCGTTCACCGTCTCCGTCGACGCCCGTGACGGGGTGACGACCGGCATTTCAGCCGCTGACCGGGCACACACGATCGGACTGCTGGCCGATCCTGGGACCACCGCCGCCGACATCACCAGGCCCGGCCACGTCTTTCCGTTGCGGGCGAAGGCCGGTGGGGTGCTGCGCCGCCCCGGCCACACCGAGGCGGCGGTGGATCTGGCCCGGCTGGCGGGGCTGCGTCCGGCCGGGGTTATCTGTGAGATCGTCAACGACGACGGGACCATGGCCCGGTTGCCGGAACTGATGCGGTTCGCCGCCGAACACGGGCTGTTGACGATCTCGATCGCGGATCTGGTGGCATACCGGCGCCGCAGCGAACGGCATGTCGAGCGGGTCGCCGAGGCGACCATCCCGACCCGGCACGGGGAGTTCCGGGCCCTGTGCTATCGCAGCATCATCGACGGCACCGAGCACCTGGCCCTGGTCAGGGGCGACATCTCCGACGGCCGCGATGTGCTGGTGCGGGTGCACAGCGAGTGCCTCACCGGTGACGTCTTCGGCTCACGGCGCTGCGACTGCGGGACCCAGCTCGACGCCGCGCTGCGCGCGATATCCCTTGAGGACAGGGGGGTGGTGCTCTATATGCGGGGCCACGAAGGCCGTGGTATCGGCCTGGGCCAGAAGCTTCGTGCCTACGAGCTGCAGGATGGCGGGCACGACACCGTGGACGCCAACCTCGCTCTCGGCCTACCCGCCGACGCCCGTGACTACGGCACGGGCGCCCAGATCCTGGTCGACCTCGGTGTCCGGGCGATGCGCCTGCTGTCCAACAATCCGACCAAAAGGGCCGGGCTTGAGGGCTACGGTCTGGAGATCGTCGAGCGGGTGGGACTCCCGGTGACCGTCACTCCCGAGAACCTGGGCTACCTCACGACCAAGAGGGACCGGATGGGGCACGATCTGCCGGGTCTGCCGGGTCTGCCGACGGCGGTGGGTGCCCGTGCCGATGTGCCGCGTCATCGTGTCCCAGCGAACGGACCCGTGGACACCGACCTGCTGGAGGGCCAAAGGGCGCGCGACGATCGTCAGATCGCGCGCCCGGAGGCCGCAGTCCTGGCAGCACTGATGGCGGACGCGTGTCAGGGGGAGTCGGCGTGAGCGGCACGGGCTCGCCGGCTGGGTCCATCCCCGACGGCGCCGGTCTGCGGCTCGCCGTGGTGGCGGCCCGGTGGCACAGCGAAATCACCGATGCCCTGTTGGATGGGGCATTGCGGGCCGCCAAGGACGCCGGCGTCGCCTCGCCGGCGGTGGTCCGGGTGCCCGGTGCGGTGGAACTCCCCGTCGTCGCCGCGGCGCTCGCCGCCGACCATGACGCGGTGGTGGCGTTGGGAGTGGTGATCCGCGGCGGCACCCCGCACTTCGACTACGTCTGCCAGTCGGTGACCGCCGGGCTCACCCGGGTGGCTCTCGATACCGGTGTGCCGGTCGGGTTCGGCGTCCTGACCTGTGACACGGTTGAGCAGGCGCGGGATCGCGCCGGGCTGCCCTCGTCTGGCGAGGACAAGGGACGCGAAGCCGCTTTCGCCGCGCTGATGACCGCGAACGTCCTGCGGGAGCTGCGGCATCCATAGGCGTCGCCCTGGCCGAAGGCGTCCGGCTGGCCGATTCAGGTCAACCTTGTAACTCGGCCCGGTGACGGGGACTCTTGTCCGTAATGGCTACCGCATACCGTGTACCACCAGAGGGCCAAAGGGTGCGCGACGATCGTCAGATCGCGCGCCCGCAGGCCGCAGTCCCCGGGTCGCGCAGCGCCGCCGGAGGCCCTGATCAATCAGGTGGCCACCATGTTCCGGCGGTAGACCCCGGTCGCACGTGGCGGGGTCCCCGTGGGGACGGGAGGCGGTGGTGAGCGCAATGACGGCGCGAGATCCGGATGAGAACGGTGACCTGCCGGGTGCACAGCGGGAAGCCGGTGCGGTTCAGAGCCCCGGTGATGGTCCCCAGCTGCGACCCGGCGCGGTGTTTGCGGCGGATGTCGGTGACGCGCGGCCCGTGTCCCTGCTCGGTCTGCGCATGCCGGGCGAGGACGACGACCGCGAGGCGACCGTGAGTCGGCGACCTGGCCGGTCACGGATCGGCACACGCGCTCCGGGTCCGCTCGTGACGCCGGCCCGGCTGGACCAGCCACGAGCGGACCAGCCACGA